>JANXZP010000242.1 GCA_025355485.1 Pseudomonadota bacterium | reverse complement strand
GGGATTCGCGCGCATGCAGGTGTCGCCGGTGTACGCGCAGCTCTCGCGCGGCAAGTTCGAGATCGCTGCGCTCGACGCGCTCGGCGCGGCGCTGCTCGACCTGCGCCGGCTCGCATGGGACCTGTCGCTGTTCACCACCGCCGAGTTCGGTTTCGTGACGCTGCCTGACGAGTACACCACCGGCAGTTCGATCATGCCGAACAAGCGCAACCCCGACGTGATCGAATTGCTACGCGCGAGTTATGCACCGGTCGCCGCAGCGCGCGTGGAGATCGAGTCGCTGCTGTCGCTGCCGTCGGGTTACCAGCGCGACCTGCAATACAGCAAGGGTTCGCTGTTCCACGGCTTCTCGCACGGACTTGGCGCGCTCGCGCTGCTGCCCGATCTGTTGAGTCGCCTGCGCTGGAACGCCGAACGCATGCGCGCGGCGATCGAGCCGGGCATGTACGCGACCGATCGCGCGATCGAACTCGCGAAGGCGGGCGTGCCGTTCCGCGAGGCCTATCGCATGGCGGTGGCCGATCCGTTGCCGCAAGCGGAAGCCGATCCCGAAGCGAGCCTCGCCGCGCGCACCTCGCCAGGTGGCGCGGCCGATCTGCGGATGGATGTGTTGCGGGCGCGGCTGGCCACGCTCGCAACGTGATCGATGCGAGCCGTTACGGCTTCGCGGACTTGTCGAGCGTCCAGCGCAACGACGCCATCACGCTGCGACCCTGCAAGCGGTAGAACGACTCGTCGCCGAATTCGCTGGACGCCACCGGATCGCGACGGTCGTTGAGGTTGGTGCCGTCCAGGCGCAATTCCCAGTTCGCGCGGCGATAGCCGATGCCCGCGTCCACCGTGGCGTAGCTGCCGACCGGCGCAGTGTTGAGCTTGTCGAGGAAACGCGCACCGACGTAGCTGCCGATCACGTAGCCGTTCCAGCCCTCGGCCGGCGCATACGTCAGGCCGAGTCCGGCCAGGTGGTGCGGCGAAAGCGGGAGCTGCTTGCCGCGCAATTGCACGGGCGTGTCGTCGACGATCTGCACGTCGTCGAGGAAGCGCGCGTTGTGCCAGGCGTAGCTCGCCTGCAGGTTCAGGTCGTCGACGAGCCGGCACCTGGTCTCGAATTCGACGCCGCGGAAACGCTCGCTGCCCGCATTGGCGAGCGTGGGCCCGCCACCGACATCGGTGCTGACGACGAGGTTGTTGAAGTGCATCTGGAACGCCGACGCATCCCACTGCAGGCGACCGCCGAGGTTGCTGCCCTTGAATCCGAACTCGCCGCTGCGCGCGGTTTCCGGTTTCAGGATGCCGCCCTCGACGTCCGGGCCGAAATCGATCGCCGCCGGCTTGAAGGTGTTGCGGTAGTTCGCATACGCGACGACCTCGTCGCTGCCGTCTTTCCACAACTGCACGCTGGTGCCGAGCACGCCGGAGAAGCGGCTGCTGTTGTGGTTGCTGGTGTCGGCTACGGCCAATTCCGGAGGCGACACGGTGTTGTCGATGGCTTGGCCGTAGCGATGCTCGGAGGTGTGGTTGTAGCGCAGGCCCGCGTCGATGCGCCACGCGTCGCTGACGTCGAAGCGCCAGTCGCCGTACACGCCGGCGAAACTGCGACGATCGTTCAACGAAGTGATCTCGTCGGTGTGCAGGTTGATCGACACCGGCGGATTGCGGCCATCCGGGAAGATACCGTATTCGAAATTATCGCTGCTCTGCGCGCCGTAGCCGTAGATGTAATCCACGCCCCAGGCCAGCGTACTGCGCGACGACAGGCTGGTGGTGATGTGGCTGTCGAAATACAGCTCGTCGGTGTGGCGGTTCTGGCGGAAACCGTCGGCGTTGTGGGTGGTACCGTCGTCGGCGAAATCCTGGCGCAGGAAGCCGCGCGTGTTCTCGCCGTCGGTATGCGCGAGCGAGAGCTTGGTGAGCCACGTTCCGAGCCCGGTGTCGTGGGTGTAATCGAACGCGAGCTGGATGCGGGTCTCGTTGAGCTTCGCATCGGCAGGATTGACGTTCGCGTCCAGCGGGAAGCGCGGCGACAACACCGCGCCTTCACGCGGATGCGGGCTGCCCGGGTCCTGGCTGACCACGCTGCCGTCGATGTCCACGCCCAGCGTGCCGCCGCCGACGTCGCCACGCGTGCGATACAGCACATGGGCGCGATCGAAACCGGTGCGGTCCTGCGAGAACCGCGAGCGGTTCGCATCGACCATCAGCGAGGAAGCGAATCCGCCGTCCTTGCCTTCGGCCATCGTCGTCGCCGCCGAAACGCCGTAACTGCCGCGGCTGCCGGCATGCACTTCGGCGCTGGTCGGAGCCTTGCCGGCCGCGTAGTGGATGACCTGGATCACGCCGACGAAACTGGTCGCGCCGAAGCTCACCGGCGCCGCGCCGCGCAACACCTCGATGCGCTCGACGTTGGAAAGATCCAGCGCCTGCAACGCCGGATTGAACGCGCCGCCGCTGGGCACGCCATCGACCACCAGCAGGAAGGCGTCGAACTCGCGCAGGCCCCACAGCGCGGGCACGCTCGAAGCGGGGCCGTTGTCGCCGTCCGCCGGCGCTTCCACGCCAGCGACCAGCCGCATCGCGCCGGACAGGTCGGTCGCGCCCTGCGAACGCAGCGTATCGCCGTCGACCACCGTCACCGAATCCGGACTGCGCGCGAGTGTGGTCGGGATCTTGTCGGAGGTGACTTCGATGCGATCCAGGTCGATCACATTCGCAGGTGCAGCGGCGTGCGCGGCGAATGGGTACAGCATCGGAATCGCGAACAGGATCGCGTGGCGCAGGGTCATGTGGTTTTCTCACGGATGGGAAGCCTGCGGAAATTACCATCGCGGGGGGGCAACAAGGCCGAAAGTCATGGCCGTGGCTACGCCGCAAGCGATCAAAGCGCGCATTCGCCAACCGCGCACGTGTCATCAAACAGGCGCGTTGCGATGGCGTTATGGAATTGGTCGGGGAGACAGGATTCGAACCTGCGACCTCTACGTCCCGAACGTAGCGCTCTACCAGACTGAGCTACACCCCGACTGAGCCGCGTATTCTAGGGGTCGCGGCGCGGGCAGGCAAGCGCGAACCTTGGAATGAGGCCGCGCGTAGCGGGAATCGGTAGAATCCCCCATCCATTGTGGATGCATCGGCACCAATCGAGGATTCAGGTTTGATCAAGCCCCGCACCATGCCCGGCGTGATGGAGTTGCTGCCGCGCGAGCAGATCGCGTTCCAGCGCGTGCTCGACGTGATCCGCCGCAACTACGAACGCTTCGGATTCCTGCCGATCGAAACCCCGGCGATTGAACTGTCGGAAATGCTGCTGACCAAGACCGGCGGCGAGACCGAGCGCCAGGTGTATTTCGTGCAGTCCACTGGTGCGCTGAACGCTTCCCCTGAAGAATTGAAATCAGAGGCCATAAGCCTCTTTGGTGCTTTGGCTTCAGGTTCTCAGTCTTCGATCGATCGCAATGCAGCAATAGAACGCATGAACTCTCTCGCTGTTCCCGTGCCCGAGCTCGCGTTGCGCTTCGACCTGACCGTGCCGCTGGCGCGCTACGTCGCCGAGCACGAACACGACCTTGCGTTCCCGTTCCGCCGCTACCAGATCCAGCGCGTGTACCGCGGCGAACGCGCGCAACGCGGACGTTTCCGCGAGTTCTACCAGGCCGACATCGACGTGATCGGCAAGGACAACCTGTCGATCCGCTTCGATGCCGAGATA
>JANXZP010000234.1 GCA_025355485.1 Pseudomonadota bacterium | reverse complement strand
TGACTTTGGACTCGCCCGGCGGATCGATGCCGGCCATGACGGCGGCAACGAGGAGATTTCCGGATCGCCAAGTTACATGGCGCCGGAGCAGGCCATGCTCGAATCGTATCCGCTGAGCGCGGCGACCGACATCTATGGGCTCGGTGCGATCCTCTACGAGGCGCTGACCGGGCGGCCACCGTTCATGGGCAAGGACGCGCAAGCCACGCTCGAACGCGTCGTCGGCGAAGCGCCGCAACAACCGCGATTGTTGCGCAAGGGCATACCCCAGGACCTCGAAGCGATCTGCCTGAAATGCCTGTCCAAGGATCCGGCCGAACGCTACCCGAGCGCGCACGCTCTCGCCGAGGATCTGCTGCGCTTCGTTGAAGGGCGCATGATCGATGCGAGACCTCTCAATCGATTCCAGCGCCTGGGCCGCTGGATCCAGCGCGAGCCACAGATGGCCGGCGCAGTGGGCGCTGCGGTGGCTGCACTCATGATCGGCATCGTTGCGACCGCGCTGCAATGGCAACGCGCCGAACAGGCCCAAGCCGACGCCGAGTTCCTGCAGGTAGCAACGACGTATCCGAATGCGAGCGGGCATGCGATCCAGGACATGCTGAATCGAATGCGTGGCCGCCTGGACCAGGAGCATCACCAAGGCGTGTTCAACAAACTTGGGAATTCGCAAGATCCAAAGGATTGGCTGCGCGCAGCGCTAGCTGGCTACACATTTCCGAGCCCCACCATTGGCGACAATTGGTGGGTATACCCTGATGCCGATTACCCTGGGGCCGTTCCGTTGCGGCGCGCCCTCGCGGCGATGCCGAACGACGCTTTCACACTGAAGGTCGCCATCACTTTCTGCAATGGACGCGAAATGAAATGCCCGGATGGGAAGGGCAAGGATGACACGGCGCACGATGCAGCGCTCCGATTGTCTCGGATCGAACCAGACAATCTATTTCCCTGGCTCGAACTGATTGAGTCCCAACGCATCACATCGTGGAACTATGCGGTGCTCGACGATCCGGGAGTGCAATCACGCGTGCGGCCCCTCATCGCCCGCGCTGCGCATGCGACCCATTGGGACGATGGATACAGGCAAATCATGCGGGCCAAAGCCGAAGCACACGAAGTCCCATACATCGGAGTTCCCGGAGACTCCGCATACGGGGAAACTAGACTGCTGCGTGATTTCGCGAACGGACGAGATCCATATGCCAGATCCGAATTCATGATTAGGGTAGTCGCGGCAGTGCGCATGGGATGGGTTCTTCCTCGTGGCGCACCCACCATGATCGCCAGAGCCTGCGACCCGGCTCGAACGCCGTTCCACGACATCGATCTGAAGTCGGACTGCATGCGGATCGCTAACATCCTGGCCGACAGCCACGAGCGAGATCAGGACAATCTGATCGGCTGGTCAATGCTCGCAAAGCTAGGCCGGGGTACGCCAGTCGAGCAGACAGCGACGGAACAATACCGGCGCTACAGATGGATGCAAATACAGGATGTGGAGAGCAAGGACAGCGACCCGATTCGCACCGGCGCAATGTATCTGGACGATGTCGTAAGGTTCGGCCAACTAGCAGCCGATTTTAGACGGCTCGGTCGCTTTCGAATTCCTACCGCGCCGCCGGCGGGGTGGCAGCCTGAGGACTTGCCGCAGTTCCGGCTAGACGAAGTGCAGTGACTGATAGCCAACTGATGGCGGCTAGTTATCGTCCGCCCAAAGTACAATACCGCGCATGCAGATCGGCCCCTACCGCATCGAACCCAACGTGATCCTGGCCCCGATGGCCGGGGTCACCGACAAGCCCTTTCGCGTGCTGTGCAAGCAGCTCGGCGCGGGGCTGGCGGTGTCGGAGATGACCACGTCCGATCCGCGTTTCTGGACCACGCGCAAGTCGCTCTCGCGCATGGACCACGTCGGCGAACCAGCGCCGGTGTCCGTGCAGATCGCGGGCACGATTCCGCAAGTGCTTGCCGATGCCGCGCGCCACAACGTCGAACACGGCGCGCAGATCATCGACATCAACATGGGCTGCCCGGCGAAGAAGGTGTGCAACGCGTGGGCTGGTTCGGCGCTGATGCAGGACGAGGCACTGGTCGCGCGCATCCTTGCGGCGGTCGTGGGCGCGGTGAACGTGCCGGTCACGCTGAAGATCCGCACCGGCTGGGACCTCGAACATCGCAACGCGTTGGCCATCGCGCGCATCGCCGAGGATTGCGGCATCGCCGCGCTCGCCGTGCACGGTCGCACGCGCGATCAGCAGTACACAGGCCATGCCGAGTACGACACCATCGCGGCAGTCAAGGCATCCGTGCGGATTCCGGTGCTCGCCAACGGCGACATCGATACGCCGCAGCGCGCGAAATACGTGCTCGATTACACCGGCGCCGATGCGGTGATGGTCGGTCGCGCCGCGCAAGGGCGTCCGTGGATCTTCCGCGAGATCGCGCATTACCTCGCAACCGGCGAACTGCTGCCGGAGCCATCACTCGAAGAAGTGCGCGCGATCCTGCTCGGCCACCTGCACGCGTTGCATGCGTTCTATGGCGAACAAGCCGGTGTTCGCATCGCGCGCAAGCACCTGGGCTGGTATCTCAAGAGCGTTGAAGTGTGCAGCCCGGATGGCCGCTTTTCATCCGCGGATGGAACCGCGTCGAAATACACCCACGCCGGAAACGCCGCGTTTCGTGCGGTGGTCAATCGCGCGGAAACG
>JANXZP010000049.1 GCA_025355485.1 Pseudomonadota bacterium | reverse complement strand
GCCACGTTTCCAAGCTGGAAACCGATGCGCGCGCTCGACCACATCCTGTGCAGCAAGGATCTCATCGCAGCGCCGCCGCATGCGCTGGCAGCGGGTCGTTCGGATCACCTGGCGATCGCGCTGGAGCTGTCCTGGCCGATGGCATAGCGGGGCGTGCGCTCAGCGCACACTACATCACACAAACAAAAAAGCCGGCGATCGCTCGCCGGCTTTTTCGATTGCGCTTGAACCGTGGATCAGAACTTGAAGTTCAGATCCACGTACCAGAAGCGGAACGGCAGGTCGTAATCGCTGGCGTCGTAACCGTTGAGCGAGCAGGTCACGCACACCGGCGGGTTCTGCGAAAATATGTTGTTGGCGCCGACCGACAGTTTCAGCCCGTTCATGCCGAAGGAGTTGTTCCAGGAAAGCTGGACGTCGTTGTAGGTCGTCGCACCCAGCTTGTGGAAGCCAGCCTTGGCCGGGTTGCCCGAGGCATCCGGGCAGAAGCTGGTCGGGCGTCCGGCGGTGCTGCAATCCTCGCTGACCGACGACAGGTAGCGAAGATTCCATGCGGCGTTCCAGTCGCCGTACTTCCAGCCCAATTGCAGGTTGTCCTTCCAACTGAAGATCGCCGTGTCTTGCCCGTCGACCTGCAGTTCGCGGCCGATCACCCGGGGATCAACGATACCGGTCGGGCCGATCTTCTTGTAACTGAGCGCGTGGCTCGCCTGCAGCGCGGCGCTGAACTGGCCCCAGCTGGTTTGCGGTCCCAGCCAGTTGGACTTGATGTCAATGCCGGTGGTGGTGATCTGGTTCAGGTTGGCCAGGAAATCGGTCGGCGGATTGAGCTGGCCGTTCGATGCATTGCGCGTGAACCCCGCGCAATCCGCACCACTGAGCGTGCCCGCATAGCAGGCATTGAGCACGGACTGGACATCGGGCGCACCGATCGCACGCTTGATCTTGTAGTGGAAGTAGTCGAGTTCGAAGTCGAGTTTGCTGGACCACGACAGGTTGTCCGCCCACGACGGGCTGTACACCCCGCCGATGTTGTAGTTGTCGGACTTCTCTGGCTGCAGGTTCGGATTGCCGCCGGTGAAGGTCGTGATCTGCGGGTTGGACTGTTCAAACGGGTGTCCGGCGGAAGTCACCACATGCGCGGCGTTGCATGCCGCGGCGTACTGCGCCTGGAAAGCTCCGCTCGGGAGCGCATTGCATGGATCCTGCACGCCCGAACCGAACTGGGTCAGGCCGAACAGCTCACCGAGGCTGGGGGCGCGGAAGCCTTGCGAGTAGGTGCCGCGGAGCACGAAGTCCTCGACCGGCTGCCAGCGGAATCCGGCCTTGCCGGTCGTTGCGCCGCCGAAGGTCGAATAATTCGAGTAGCGCACCGCGAAATCGGTGCTGAAGGTCTGGGCCCACGGAACCTGCAGCTCGCCGTACCCTTCATTGACGCTGTAGGACGAATTGACCGGAGTCGCGAACGAGTCCTGCGACTCGCCGGTCTGGCGCAGCGGATCCGGATTGAAGCTGCCCTCGTAACGGCGGTGTTCGTAACCTACCGCGAAACCGGCGTTGCGGCTGTCGCCCATCGCCCACAGGTCGCCGGTCAAGTTGGCATTGAACACATCGAGCTTCTGCGTGCTTTCGTCATGCTGCGGCGTGCTGATGTAGTTGAACATCGCCGTCGTGATCGGGCGGGCCTGGCCACCGAACAGATCCAGCGGCACGCAGCCGGGCGTCGCCGCGCAGATCGCCGGATCGCCGAGTGCGATCTTCATCTTGGCGACGTTGAAACCGTTGACGAAGTCCTGCGAGGCACGGTTCTCGGCGTGGACGTAGTCCGCGTTCCAGTCCATGCCGTTCATGCCCCAATTGGTGCTGCCGGTCAGACCGAGGTTGAGATACCAGGTGTTCACGTCCTGGGTAAAGATGCGTGGCCCGAGTTCGACCGGCCGCTTGGTCATGAGGTCGAAATTCTGGCCCGAGATCAGGTCGATACCGGTCGGGTTGTAGGGATTCAGGTGGGAAATCGAAATCGTGTCCGCAATGCCGCCGGTGCCGGCGCCTTGGCCGACGAAGATGGGTTCGGGTGCGGCCTGGTTCACCGAATCGCGGTTGCTGTACATCAACTTGCCATGCAGCGCGACCGAATCATTGATGTTGTACATCGCGGTGGCGAACAGCGACTTGCGCTCGTTCGGGGTCAGCAGCAGGTTGAACGGCGCGTAGTTGAAACGATCGGCGGCAGTGAAGTTGTGGTACGTGCCAGCGCCACTTACCGGATTACCGCCGTTGTAGTTCGGCAGTGCTCCCGTATTGAGCGTGATGTCGTACTCATCGGGCGAATTACCCGCCGTCGTGCCATCGCAACTTCCGTAGGTCCCCGCCGCGATGCGCGGATCGCAGAAATCGAATCGTCCCTGCAAGGTGCCCGAGCTTGAACCATGGGACGTAGCACCTGGCACGGCGAATTGGTTGCGTGAAAACTCGGCGGAGCTGATGCGGTCGCTCTTTGAATAACTCGCGGAAAACACGCCCGAGAAGCGGTCGCTGCTGCCGCCGATGGTGGCATCGCCTTCGGTTTCGTCGCCGCCATGTCCGTAGCTGCCGTACTTAACGTGTACATCGGCGCCGTCGAATTTCTTCTTGGTGATGATGTTCACAACGCCCGCGATCGCGTCGGAACCGTAGATCGCCGAAGCACCGTCCTCCAGCACCTCGATGCGTTCGACGATCGCCAGCGGAATCGTGTTGAGGTCCACGCTGCCGCTGACGCCCGAAGCCGAGGATTCGTTGATCCAGCGGATGCCATCGACCAGCACCAGCACGCGCGACGGGCCGAGGTTGCGCAGGTCGACTTCGGACGAGCCGGCTGCGATGCCGCCGCCGCCCGGCGGGAAGGCCTGGTTGCCCGAGGAGTTGATCTTGGTGTTGATGCCCGCGCCGCTCGCGGTGAGCTGCTGCAGGAACTGGCCGACCGAGGTTGCGCCGCTCTTGTCGATCGTCTCGCGGGAGATGATCGAGACCGGCGCGCTGGTGACCTTGTTCGATTGCTTGATGCGCGAACCGGTGACAGTTACGCGGTCGAGATTCTTGGCTTTGGTACTGCCGGCAGCGCTGGATGCGTCCTGCGCCAGCACGGGCAGCGCAACCGGCAGCAACGCGGTCAGGACTGCTGCGCACAGACGGCTACGGCGGATCGTGATCATCTGAATCTCCCCGGGAAATGGTGGTGCGTCGGCACGGGTCCGCCGCGTCATCCAGTTGTAAACAAAGTGTGAAGCGGACGCAAGTGAAATCCGTTGCCATCGGGATCATTTCATTCGGTCAGCCGCCCAGCGCCAAAGCTAGCCCGACCGCGAACAGGAACAGCGCGAACACCCGCTGCAGGTGCGCCCCGCTGAGCCTGTGCGCCAGCCGCACGCCCAGCGGCGCGGCCAGCACCGAGGCCAGCGCGATCGCCAGCGCCGCCGGCACGTCCACGAACCCGACGCTGCCCTGCGGCAAGCCCCCGGAAGGGCCATGCAAGGCATAGCCTGCGGCGCTCGCCAGGCCGATCGCGACCCCGCAGGCCGAGGACGTGCCGACCGCGCGCACCGGCCGCACCCCGTGCCAGATCAGCAGCGGCACGGTCATGCTGCCGCCGCCGATGCCGACAACCGCCGACAGCGCGCCGATCAGCAAGCCGCACGCCGCGATCAGCGGATCGCGCGGCGCCGCATCCGCAGTTGCGGAAGGACTTGTGTCGAACTGCACGCGCGGCTGTCCGAACAGCAGTTGCGCACCGGCAAGCAAGCAGTAGACGGCGACGATCCAGCGCAGCACCGCGCCCGACAATTGCACCGCCACCCAGCTTCCGCATAATCCGCCGATCAGCAGCCCAGGCGCCAGCGCGAATACGGTCGGCCACAACACGCTGCCGCGCCGCGCGTGCGAGCGCGCCGACGACAACGCGGTGAATACGATGCTCGCAAGTGAGGTCGCCAACGCGGCCTGCATCGCGAACTCTTTCGGCACGCCCTGCAGCGGCAGCAGCCACGCGAGCGCGGCGACCAGCACCAGCCCGCCTCCGACGCCAAGTAACCCGGCCAGCACGCCGGCAATCGCGCCGAGCAGCGGGAAGATCAGGTAGGTTACTGAACTCAGCATGCGCACGCTTCGCAACGGGTGCGGTGCGTGCATCGGCTACACTTCAACACCATGCGAATGCTCCTTCTTCTGGCTGGTCTGCTGCTGCTGGCAAACGCTACGGCCGATGCCACGGACACGGTTCAGCACGCGCTGGTGCGCGACGCGCTGAACCGGGCCGAAGCCGGCCGGCTCGAATCGAACAGCATGCGCAAGCTGGCGGACGATCCGCTGCTGCCGTGGATCGAGTATGCGAGTTTGCGCCACGATCTGGCCAACGCCGATCCCGCCGACATGCGCGCCTTCCTCGACCGCTACAACGGCCAGGTCGCGGCAAACCTGCTGCGCGAAGCGTGGCTGGCGGAACTCGATCGGCGCAAGGACTGGAAAAATTTCCGCGCGTTTTATACCGCTGGTGGCAACGAATCGTTGCGTTGCGCTGGCCTCGCCGCGCGGCTCGATGCGGGCGCGCCGGATGCGGGCTGGTTCGACGACGCGCTCGCGCTGTGGCAGACCGGCGATGCGTTGTCGGCCGATTGCGATGCGGCGTTCGCCCTGCTCGATGCGCGCGGGAAACTCACGCCGGAACTGCGCTGGGAACGCATCGATGCCGCTGCCGAAGATGCAACCACGAGCGTGATGCGCAGCGCCGCGCGTGGGCTACCGCCCGATCAGGCCGCATTGGCGACTGCATACGCAGCCTTCATCGACATGCCGAACGACACCGCACTGGCGTGGCCGAAAACCGAGCGCAGCCGGCGCATCACCGCGATCGGCCTGGCGCGGCTTGCGAAACGCGACCCCGACATGGCACAGGCGCGATTGGCGCGACTCGCCTCCGCATTGCGGATGGGCGAGGCCGATCGTGGCCGCGTGCACTACGCGATCGCGCTGTGGACGGTCGCCTCGTATCTACCGGATTCCGCGCGGCGGCTGGCGGCGGTGCCCGCTTCAGCTTACGACGCGAAGCTGCACGAATGGCAGGTGCGCGAGGCGATGGCGCGCGGCGACGATGCCGCTGCGCTCAAGGCGATCGCCGCGATGGACGCCGCGCAGCGCAACGATCCGCACTGGCAGTATTTTGAGGCGCGCCTGCGCGAACGCCAAGGCGATGCCAAGGCCGCCAGCGCGCTGTATGCGCAAGCCGCGCGCACCGCGACGTATCACGGATTCCTCGCCGCCGATCGGCTGCACCAGGCGTACAGCATCTGCCCGAGCGAGTTGACGGTCGCGGGTTCCGATCGCGCGAAGGTCGCGGCGACGCCGGCATTGGTGCGCGCGTTCGAGTTGTTCCAGGTCGATCGCATCGCCTGGGCCGAACGCGAGTGGAAGCAGGCGCTGGCCGGCTTCGACGACAGGCAACGGCAGATCGCGGTCGCGCTCGCGCAGGATGCGGGCTGGTACGACCGCGCGCTGTTTGCGCTAGGGGTGGATTCTTCCGGCAAACCGGTGCCCGACGAATTGCGCCTGTACACGCTAAGGTTTCCGCTCAACAACGCACGCACGGTGCAGGAACAGGCGCGCATCCATGCGCTCGATCCGTCGTGGGTCGCGGCGGAGATCCGCGCCGAAAGCGGCTGGATGTCGGCCGCTCGCTCGGCCGCCGACGCGCGCGGACTGATGCAGCTGCTGCCATCCGTCGGCGCACGCCTCGCACGCACGCTGGGCATCGCGTGGAACGGCGCCGACACCTTGTATCAACCGCTGACCAATATCGCGCTGGGCAGCGCGCTTTTGCGGCAGATGCTGGATCGCTACAACGGCCGCACCTATCTGGCGATCGGCGCGTACAACGCCGGCACCGCGCCGGTGGATCGCTGGCTCGCGCAGCGTTCGCAACTCGATCCGGATTTCTGGATCGAAACCGCCGACTACAAGGAAACCCGCGATTACATCGCGCGGGTACTCGCGTTTTCGGTGATCTACGACTGGCGCCTGGACGGCCAGGCGGTGCCGCTGACCGATCGCATGCTTGGTCGCACCGTCGCCGATGCGGGCAAGCGCCGCTTCGCCTGCCCGACCACGTCGGTCGCAGCGGTCCCCGCTACCGCCGACACGATGCGATGACCGCGTCCATGCAGACGGCGCCATTGACCATTTCCATTCTCGGCGGCACCGGTTTCGTCGGCCACGCGCTGGTCGAACGGCTGGTCGCCGATGGCCATGATGTCGCCGTGATCAGCCGCAACCGCGCGCGCCACCTGGATCGCCAACTGCCACCGAGCGCCTCGATCCGCGATTGCGACGAATACGATCCGGCCGCCCTCGCGCACGCGTTGCGCGGCAGCGATGTCGCGATCAACCTAGTCGGCATCCTCAATGAAACCGGCGGCTTCGGGCGCAACGATTCGGGGCGCGGCTTCCAACGCGTGCATGTCGAACTCACCCGCGGACTGATCGCCGCATGCGTCGACGCCGGCGTGCCGCGTCTGTTGCAGATGAGCGCGCTCAACGCCGGCCGCGGACGCAGCCATTACCTGCGCACGCGCGGCGAGGCCGAGGAACTGGTGAAGGCATCGACACTGGATTGGACGATCCTGCAGCCGTCGGTGATCTTCGGGCCGGGCGATGGATTGTTCTGCCGCTTCGCCGCGCTGCTGAAGCTCGCGCCGGTGCTGCCGCTCGCACGTGCGTCGGCGAAGTTCGCGCCGGTGTGGATCGGCGACGTGGTCGAGGCCTTCCGCCGCGCGCTAGCCGATGCGAACACGTTGCGACAGACGTACGAGCTTTATGGGGCGGACATCGTGACGCTGGGCGACATCGTGCGGATGACCGCGCGCCAACTTGAGCTGCGCCGCCTGGTCGTGCCGCTGCCGGATGCGATCGGTCGCGCGCAGGCTTTCGCGATGGACTTCGTGCCGGGCAAGCCGTTTTCCAGCGACAACTACCGTTCGTTGCTGACCGATGCGGTCGGCGGCATCGATGGCCTGCATCGGCTCGGCATCGTGCCGACGAAAATCTCCGCGATCCTGCCCGACATCCTCGGCCACGGCGAAGATCGGCAGGCGCGGCTGGATCGTTATCGCGCGCGCTATTAGATGAAGCAGACCTACCTCGTCGGCGGCGCAGTCCGCGATCGCTTGCTCGGCCGCGCGCCGGGCGATCGCGACTGGGTCGTGGTCGGCGCGACGCCCGAACAGATGATCGCGCGCGGTTTCAAGCCGGTGGGCCGCGATTTTCCGGTGTTCCTGCATCCGCAGACCAACGAGGAATACGCGCTCGCACGCACCGAACGCAAATCCGGGCGCGGTTATCGCGGCTTCGTAGTTGATGCCGATCCGGCGGTGACGCTGGAGGAAGACCTGGCGCGTCGCGATTTCACCGTCAACGCGATCGCGCAGGATTCCGAAGGCAATCTAGTCGATCCGTTCGGCGGCGTGCGCGACCTGGAGGCGCGCGTGCTGCGACACGTCTCGCCGGCGTTCGTCGAGGATCCGCTGCGGGTGCTGCGCGCGGCGCGTTTTATGGCGCGTTTCGCGGACGCTGGTTTCAGTATCGCGCCGGAAACACAGGAGCTGATGCGCGCGATGGTCGCCGATGGCGAAATCGATCACTTGGTGCCGGAGCGCGTGTGGCAAGAACTCGCACGTGCGCTCGCGGAGCCTAAGCCTTCAGCGTTTCTTGCGACGCTGCGCGACGTCGGCGCGCTCGCGCGCATTCTTCCCGAAGTCGATGCGCTGTACGGCGTTCCGCAACGCGCCGAGTTCCATCCCGAAGTGGACACTGGCATCCACCAGCAAATGGTCAGCGACATGGCCGCGCAGCTCGCGCCGTGCGACGCGCTGATCGGATTCGCCGCGCTCACCCACGATCTCGGCAAGGCGCACACGCCGCAGCACGTGCTGCCGAAACACATCGGCCACGAACACGCCGGGCTCGCGCCGCTGGAAGCATTGTGCGAACGGTTGAAAGTACCGGCAGCGCAGCGCGAACTCGCGGCGATTGTTTGTCGCGAGCACCTCAACGTGCATCGCATCGACGAACTGCGCGACGAGACCGTGCACGATCTGATCGCGCGTTGCGACGGTTTCCGCAAGCCCGAGCGCATCGACCAGCTCGCGACCGTCTGCGAAGCCGACAAGCGCGGCCGGCTTGGAATGCAGGACAGCGCGTATCCGCAAGCCGCAACGGTGCGCGCATTGCATCACGTCGCGCTCGCGGTCAACGCGCGCGAGCTGATCGCGCAGGGCGTTACCGGAGTCGAGATCGGTACGCGCCTGCGCGCTGCGCGGATCGCGGCGATCCATACGGCGCGTTTGCAACGCGGTTGATTCAGCGCGATAAACGCGCGTCGATACTTTCCAAGATCGTTGCCAGCGGCGTCCATGCCGTCGCAAACCCGAGCGCGACGCCGAGCGTATCGATCATCGCGTCGTAAGCCGACATGTCGCGATAGTCGGTCAAGAATCCTTGCGCGAGTTCGAGTGCGATGCCGAGCGCGATCATCGCCAATGCCGCACGCGATTGCGCGCGACGCGATGCGTACAACTGCACCGCCATCGCTGCAAGCGCGGCGTAGGCGACCAGGTGGTCGAGCTTGCCGATCATCAGCGTCGGCGGGATCGGCGGCTTGGGCATCAGCGACAGCACGATCACTGCGCCTATCATCGCCGCCCACAGCGACAGCCACAAACGCGGTCTGCGGAATGCGCGCAGTGCCGACGCCTGCTGCATCGTCACAGCCGCCCGCTCAGATCGCCGAGCGCGAACGCCGGCTCGAAATCCACGCCGCGCTGGAAACCCATCGCCTGGAAACGTTCGCCCATCTCGCCGGGCAAGGTCAATTTCTTGGCTTCCTGCACGATGCGCAGGCGCTCGATCTCCGGCAATTCCTGCGCCGCTTCCAGCGCATCGCCCAGACCATTCCCGATCAGGAATTGCGCCTGTGCGCAGTAACCCGCCAGTTCGAAGCCGATCCGCGTGCCAGCCTCGGCCAGCGCAGTGAAATCTACCGACGCGGTAATGTCCTGCAAGCCCGGCCACAGGAACGGATTGGCGTGTGCACGATGCCGGTAGTGGCAGATCAGGGTGCCGTCGCGGCGTTCCGGACTGTAAAACTCGCGGCGCGGATAACCGTAGTCGGTGAACAGGATCGCGCCGCGTTCCAGCAGGCCCGCGACCGCGTCAAGCCAGTACGGCAATTGCGGCAGCAGCTCGGAACGGTAGCCTTCGGCGAATCGCTGCTCGAGGCCGCGCTCGACGTTCTGCAATGCGCCCGTCAGCAACATGTCGGCCGGCCGCTCGACGCGCACGAAACCACCCCGATCATCCTGAGCCTGTCGAAGGAGATCCAGCCCCACGCATTCCTCCAGTACCTCGCCATCGCGCATCGCGAAGCGCGTCGTCGGCAATGCATCGAGTACTTCGTTGGCGAACAACACGCCGTTCCATGCGTGTTGCGGCGGTCCATCGAGCCACTCGATCCGCACCGCGATGTCCTGCGGCAACGCCGCGTGCAGGCGCACGTGCTGGCGCTCGCGCAGGTCGGCGCTGGGCTCGAGGATCGCGTAACGCGTCGGCAACGCGTCGACCTGCGCGAAACGCAATAGCGCATGTTCGGCGAATGCACCGCTGCCGCCGCCGAGTTCGAGGAACACCGCATCGGCGCCGACCTCCCGCAGCACTGGCGCGGTCGCGTCGGCCACGCAGCGCGCGAACAACCCGCCGAGTTCGGGCGCGGTGACGAAATCACCGGACGCGCCGAACTTGTGCGCGCCGGCGCTGTAATAGCCTAGGCCCGGCGCGTACAAGGCCAGTTCCATGTAGCGCCAGAACGGCAGCGCGCCGCCGGCCGCGGCGATCTGCTCGCGGATCAACCCCGCCAGCTTCGCGCTGTGCTCGCGCGCGGCGGGTTCGGGTTCGGGCAGGGAGTTCGCGCGTTGCATGTGGCGGGCGGTGGCGGGCAGGACGCGCATTGAAACATGCGCCCGCGGCGGTTGCGCGAATCGTAGCCGGACGCGCTACTATCGCCGCGTCCATCCAGCCCGACCAACACGGAGGTGTTCCATGCGCAACAGTCTTCTGATCGCCCTCACCGGCCTGCTCGGCCTGCTCCCGTTCGCACTGCACGCGCAGGACATGAACACGCCGGTCGGCACCTGGAAAACGATCGACGATTCCACCGGCAAGCCGCGCTCGCTGGTCGAGATCAGCGCGGCCCCCGACGGCAAGCTGCACGGCCAGATCGTGCAGCTGATCCGCGAGCCCGGCGAAGACCCCGACCCGGTCTGCGACAAGTGCACCGGCGCACTGCACAGCCACAAGGTCAAGGGCCTGTTCATCCTGTGGGGCTTCAGCAAGGACGGCGATGTCTGGACCGGCGGCCGCATCTTCGATCCCAAGAAGCAAGGCAGCAACGAGGATCCGTACAAGGCCAAGTTGACCCCGACCAATGGCGGCCAAGACCTGAAAGTCCGCGGCTACATCGGCTTCTCGCTGCTCGGCCGCACCCAGGTCTGGCATCGGGTGAAGTAAATCCTTCGTACGGCGGCCGCGATCGCGCGGCCGTCGTCGCAGCAGCCTCCCATGCAGGAAGCTCGTCCGGTCGCACTGATCACCGGCGCCGCGAAGCGCATCGGCGCGACCATCGCGCGCACCCTGCACGCGGTCGGTTACGATCTCGTTCTTCACCATCGCGATTCGGCCAGCGAAATGAACGCGCTGGCGGCCGAACTCGAAGCCGCGCGCGCCGGCAGCACGCTGGTACTGCAAGCCGAACTCTCCCACTTCGATCGCCTGCCGGAATTGATCGCGCATACCATCGGCCGTTTCGGCAGACTCGACGCGCTGGTCAACAATGCATCGCACTTCGTGGCCACGCCGATCGGCGTCATTACTCCCGCGCAATGGGACACGCTGTTCGCGCCGAATGCGTGGGCGCCGTTGTTCCTCGCGCAGGCCGCCGCGCCGCACTTGTGCGCGACACGCGGCGCGATCGTCAACATCGTCGATATCTACGCCGAGCGCCCGCTCAGGGAACACACGGTGTATTGCATGGCCAAGGCCGCGCTGGCGATGCTGACGCTGTCGCTCGCGAAGGAACTCGGCCCCGAGGTGCGCGTCAATGGCATCGCGCCGGGCGCGGTGCTGTGGCCCGAATCCGGCAAGCCTTACGTCGACCGGCAGGCGATGATCGCGACGACGGTGTTGCAGCGCATCGGCGATCCGCAGGACGTGGCCGATGCGGCGCTGTTCCTGATCCGCGACGCGCGCTACACCACCGGCGAGATTTTGCGCGTGGACGGCGGGCGCGCGCTGGCGATCTGAACGCTGGTGAACGGGGCGGTTACTGGCGCACAAGCAAAACGCCTATGCTGTGCGCATGAATACAGACCGCCATCCGATCAGCGAACGCATCCCCGCCGTCGTCATGCGCCGTGTCCGCCGCACGCCGCGGCAGGAACTGTCGGCGCGGATCGGCGATGCGATCATCGACCTGCTCGGCCGGCTGCCGCAGACCGCCGAATCCGCCAGCGCGACGCCGCGCGCGCGCGCCGGCGCGATCGCCGACGCCGCCGCGCGCAAGGCAGCGATGATCTCGTGCACGCTGGCGCTGCCGCCAGGCCCGCTGGGCTGGCTCACCGTGCTGCCCGAGTTGTACGCGATCTGGAAGATCCAGGCGCAGATGGTCGCCGACATCGCCGGCACCTACGGCCGCCGCTGGCAGCTCACACGCGAACAGATGCTGTTCTGCCTGTTCCGGCATGCCGCCGCGCAGGCGTTCCGCGACATCGCGGTGCAGGTCGGCGAACGCTGGCTGATCCAGGCCGCGAGTCTTGCATCGGTGCGCGCCGCCGCGCGCAGGATCGGCGTGAAACTCACCGAGCGCGGTATCGGTCGCGGCCTCGCACGCTGGCTGCCGGTGGTCGGCGCGATGGGCGTCGGCGCCTACGCGTGGTACGACACACGCAAGGTCGCGCGCACCGCGATCGAGCTGTTCTCGATGGAGTCCGCCACCTCGTCGTCCTGGGATGGCGACGAGAGCGCGTTGTACGACTGACGCGGCAGCGCGTCCTTGCGGCGAGGCGTCACCGGGCAATCAGCCCTTCTTCAACCGGAACGCCTCTTGCAGCGCCGCGCCGTCGAAGCCGGACGGCGCCTGGCCGTCGGTCGCGTAGCGATACAGCGCGGCAGAATAGATACCGGCCAGCGCCGATTGCACCAACGCGAGTCCGAGGACGGCGAGTACCGTCACCGCACCCAGCGTGATCGCGACCGGCACCATGCCGTTGACCGCGCTGAAGCCGGTCAGCACGCCACCGACCAGCATCACCGCAAGCGTGAGCAGCCCGAACGCGACGCCGATTCCGCCGTTGCCGATCAGGTTCTCGCCCCAGGTGTTCTTGAGCAGCAGCGCGCTTTCCTTGACCGCCTCGACCGGACCGACATCGCACGCGACCAGCACCGGCACGACCATGAAGGTCGCGACCGTCCACGCGACACCAATCATGCCGATCACGATCCGGCCGATGAAGCCGGCGCGTTCCTCGATCGCGCGCAGGATCATGCCGACCGTCGCGGCGATCGCGGCGTACCCGATGATCGGCACGATCTTGCTGCGTGCGATGCGGAAACCGTCGGCCACGGTCGGATCGCCGCCGTCGAGGCGGATCATCGCCGCTCCGACCAGCGCCGTATTGAAGAAGAAAATCACGATGTACTGCACGAAATAGAAACCGAACGACCACAGGTACAGCATCGGGCGCATGGGGTCGTTGCGGCCCATGTGCTCGAACACGCCGAGCCCGATCATCGGCAGCACGAAACTCGCCGCGACCAGCACCGTCGCGATCGCCGACACCAGCGGGAAAACCAGCAATTCCTTGTCCGAACGCAACACCGTCGCACTGGCCTTCACCAAGGCCCAGCTGCGCGAAAATTTGCCTGCCATGATCGTTCTCCCCGGAATGGATGCGGCGATCATACGCTGCCATGGGCGAGCATGCCTCTCGGCGGATCACCCAATAAAAACGCCCGGCAACCCATCGTGATCGACGGGTGGCCGGGCGCCGGAAGGAGCCGTTCGATCTGAACGTCAGTGGATCGCGTTCAAGACCAGGATCGTCGCAAGCACCGGGGCGAGGATCGAATAGCTACCGTTGTTGTAACGGCCGTACCGGTAGCGAGAGGAATAACCATCGCGGTAGCCGCGCTGGAAGCCTTGGCGGAAGTAGTAGTTGTAGTCTTCCGAATCCACGTAGTAGCCGTTGTAGCCGTAATTGGCATCCTGATAGGCGTACGAGTTCCGGTAGTCGTTGCGCCAATGATCCTGGCGGTCGGCGCGGCCTGCGTAATAGCCTTCCTGATAGCCGTTGTTGATCGCCTGCCGCAGCAGGTCGGCACCGTAGTTGTTGATCTCGTAGTAGCTGCCGCCGCGGTAGTAGCGATAGCTCGGCGCCGTGTAGAAATACGGATCGTTGTTGTAATCGAAGCGTTCATTGCGGAACGTCGATTGCTGCTGTTGCACGCGCTCCCAATACTGCTGCTGGAAACGATATTGCGACGGCCGGTTCTGCTGCTGCAGAAGGACGATCTGCCGTTGTGCGATCGGCTGCTGTTGCTGCATGTGTTCGCGGTACGTCGTCACGCGCTGCTGCTGCTGGGTGATCAGCTGCTGCTGCTTCTGCTCCGGCAGACGCGGCCGCTGGTCGGGCCTGGCTGCAAGCGGCGGCACGGTTGAACGCGATGCCTCTGGTTGTGCGACAGGCTGCGGCTTGGGGGCTTGCGCCTGCCGCATCCCGACATCCTGTTGCTGACGCTGCGCGGCCTGTTTCTGCTCGACCATCTGCGTGCGCTGTTGCGTTTCCTGCTGGCGCTGCGCAGTCTGCCGCGCTGCCTGTTCCTGCTGCCGTGATTGCTGCTGCGCCTGTCGCGCGGCCTGTTGCTGGCTCATCGACTGGTCGCGCTGCTGCATTTCCTGCTGCCGCGACGCGGCTTGCTGTTGTCGTTGAGCCTCTTGTTGTTGGCGCGCGGCCTGCCCACGTTGCTGCATCTCTTGCTGACGCGCAGCCTGATCCTGCTGGCGCTGCGCTTGCTGCAATTGACGTGCGTCCTGCGCGTTCTGTTGCGCTGCCTGCTGCTGCGGCTGTTCCGGGTTCTGCTGCGGCCGTTCCGGACGCTGCTGGGCCTGGCGCTGGCGCTGCGGCGGCTGTTGATCACGCTGTTGCGGCACCTGCTGGCGCGGGGCGGCCTGTTCCTTCTTCGCCGCTTCCCGCTCCTGCTGCTTCTGGTCTTTGCGTTCCTGATTGGTCAGTTGTTTATCGCCACCCTGGTCTTGCGCCAGAACCGGCGCCCCTACGCCTGTCGATACGACAGCGCCGATCAGGATTGCCAGCATTTTTTGCCGGAAGGGATTGCTGTTCATGGGTCACTCCTTGGAAGAAACACCGACCATTCCATTGTTAGTCAACAAGCCGGTGGTCGCATGACCGACTTTCATTGCGGCAGCAGGCGACCGCGCGGATGAACACCGCCTGATGCAGGCTGACAGTGGCCCCTGGCCTAGCGGGCGATCGCCGGAAAACCATTAATTGCGCTGTATCGCTATAGCGTCTGCATCGCCATGTCTGCATGCGTTCACGAGTTCAGCAGCATAGGCAAGCGCAAGTCGCCCTCACCCTCGCCTGCTGCTCGCACAGCGAAACAACGCGTCGTGCTTACAGCAATGCGTCGATCGGCAACAACTTCAGCAGCATGACATCGATGCGTCGATGCATCGGTGCGTCGGGTTCACTGTCGTAATCGACGTCCTTTCCGTCCTTGCTCGCTTGCCAATGCAGGTCCGATGGATGCGATCCATCCGGAGCGCCCAGCACGACGTGATACGCATTCGCCGGCAAGGTGGCCGTATCGAAGAATTCGGCGACCGCCTTGGCCAGCTGCGGCGAGTTCACGACCACGCCCATCTCGGTATTCAGCAGTTTCGAGCGCTGGTCCATGTTCAAGGAACCGATGTAGACATAGCGTCGATCCACCACGAAGGATTTCGCGTGCAGGCTGACCCCCGAAGATGTGCCGATGTCGGTGGCGGTCATCTTGACCCCAGCTGCGGGCTTGAGTTCGAACAGTTGCACGCCGCCCTTGAGCAGCGCGTGGCGATGATCCGAATAGCCTTCGTGCACGGCCAGTTCATCGGTCGATGCAAGCGAATTGGTGAGTATCTTGAACGTAATGCCGGCTTTCGCGAGGGCAATGAAATTCGCCTCGTCCTGTTGGCTCGGGACAAAATACGGCGACATCAGCAACACCTCGGACTTCGCATTCTGGATCAGGGCCTTGAGCTCCGGGCCGATGCGCAAATCGGTTCGTTCCGGCCCTGTTTCGATTTTCTCGGGTTGGTCCGCCACCAGCGTGGCCGGACCCCAGTACCAATTGCCGGGGCGATCGGCCGAGGCTCCATTGGGAAGGTCGTCCGCTGCCGCCTGCTTGTACGCCGAGTCGTCGAAGCTGCGCGCGTTCTTTTCCAAATCCTTGCGCACGCTGACCAGATCGATCGCCGGATCCGTCTTCGAGACGTACTCGGTCACCGGATGCGCGGCATCGCTGCCCCAGTAAGCCTCGAATGATCGGGTCGCTGCCGGCACCACCGGTCCGATCGCCAGCACGTCCAGATCGCGGAAGTTGTTGTCGACCTTGGCATCGAAGTATTCGTCCCCGATGTTGCGCCCGCCAATCACGGCGACATTGTTGTCGACGATGAATGCTTTGTTGTGCATCCGTCGATTGAGCCGGCGGAACTCCAGCAGGAACTGCGCAGCCCTGGATAGCATCGATGGGCGTGGAGAGTGGTACGGATTGAACAACCTCACTTCGATGTTCGGATGCGAGTCCAGTGCATTGAACATGCGCACCTCATCCACCAGGTTGAGGTCGTCGAGCAGGATGCGCACGTGCACGCCGCGATCGGCTGCCTGCAACAGATGCAATGCGATCAGGCGACCGGTCGCGTCGTTCTTGAAGATGTAGTACTGCAGGTCGATGGTATGTTCGGCTTGGTCCGCCAGGCTCACCCGGCTCAGCAGCGCATTGGTGCTCAGGGTCATCAGGCGGAAGCCGGAGGCATCGTTCGGATTCGCGACCTGCGCAACGACAGCGGCCTCTTTCGGAGTGGCGGCGGCGCCTTTCACCGCGATCGCAGACGGCGCGTTGTGAGCCTGTTCGGCCGCCGGATTGTTCTGGCCTCCGGCCTGTATGGCCGTGGGAGGAGTAGCAACGGCGTCTTTCGTGGCAACTGGCGTCGATGATGACTTGTTGCCTTGCCTCGACGACTTATCCGGCTGGCTTCCGACCTGGATAGCGGCGGGGACCGCGGTGGAGGCCGCCGCCGCCGGCAGATCGTCGGTCGTCGTAGCGCAAACGGCGCTGCATGAAAGCAGCGCCAGCAGTGCGAAGGACCATCGCGCAGTGTGATGGATGTTCATGCCATTTCCTTCCAATGGAATAGGACAGCACCAGCAACAGGTGGTACCGGATACTTCTACAGGATGGAGTCTGTCCGCAGCCTGAGCGGTTCGCGATCCGCCAGGAGGTCAATCGGAGGGCGCCTGGCCCGAACTAATGTGTTCCGGGCTGGCCCAGCTCTGCCACCACCGGCAATGCCATCGCACGTTGCGGGTGCGCCGCCCACAATTGCGCGAGCGTGCGGCCGCTGAGCGGATCGCGGAAATCCGGTGCGATCTGCGCCAGCGGTTGCAGCACGAAGGTGTGCTGCAATTCGGGGCGCGGAAGTTGCAGGTGGCTGCCTTGCGTCGGTGCGATCACGAGATCGTCGTAGAATACGATGTCGATATCCAGCGTGCGAGAGGCGAATCGCGGCGCACTGCGATCGCGGCCCTGCGCGGCTTCGAGTGCATGCAGCCAAGCATCGAGCGCGAACACGTCGAGGCCGGTACGCACGATCGCGGCAGCATTGAGGAAATCCGGCCCGTCGAAGCCAACCGCGGGTGTACGCAGCACCGAAGAAAAAACCACGTCGCCGAAACGCTCGCGCAATGCAGCCGCAGCCGCGCGCAGATGGCGTTCGGGATCGAGGTTGCTGCCGAGGCTCAGGTACGCGGAGTGCATGTGCGCATGCTAGCTAGCGACTGCGTTCGATGATCACGCCGACCGCTTTCGCGCCGCGCACCGCGCCGGGCTTGCTGAGTTTCAATCGCAGTTGCGCGACCGGGAATTCGGCGAGGATCAATTCCGCGCAGCGTTCGGCCAGCGTTTCCACCAGCCCGAATTCCGACGCTGACACGAAGGTGATCAGCCGTTTGCTCACCGCCTTGTAATCGAGCGTATCGACGATGTCGTCGCTCGCCGCCGGCACGCGGTTGTCGAACGCCATCTCGATATCGAACAGCAGCGGCTGGCGGATGGTGCGCTCCCAGTCGTAGATGCCGATGACGGTTTCGATCTCGAGTGCTTCGATGAAGACGTTGTCCATGCTAGCCACGTGAGCTACATCTTTCCCGTGTGAATGATGATGTCTGGTATGCCTTCTTGCCATGCATCGCAATGATCCTGTAGATGCAGATGACTGAATTGTGTGCCTAGTTGGTCGAGATCCCGAATCGCGTTGCCCAGAAATGAATGCAATACGATCATGCCGTCTCCGTCGACTTCGATGTTCAGATTTTCAAGATTGATGAAATCCTCGACTTCATCATCCATGCTGCGGTAGCCGCTCAGTCGAAGTTTCATGCGCTGTGTTCCTTCTGTTTCGCCAGACTAGGCAGCGTCGCCATGTCCCAGCGCGGACGGACATCCACTTTCACATCGTCGCGCTGCCCGGCCGCGAGCCGCAACGCGCCCGCGTAGGCGATCATCGCGCCGTTGTCGGTGCAGAACACGGGCCGCGGAAAGCAGACGCGGCCACCGCGTTTTTCGGCTTGCGCCTGCAACTTCGCGCGCAGGCGCACATTCGCGCCGACCCCGCCAGCAACGATCAGTGTGTCGCAACCTGCTGCTTCGAGTGCGCGTTCGCATTTGATCGCGAGCGTATCGACCACCGCATCCTCAAAGCCGCGCGCGATGTCGGCGCGCGTCGCATCCGACTTGTCGGACTTCTGCCACGCGAGCAGAACCTGCGTTTTCAGGCCGGAGAAACTGAAATCGAGTCCGGGGCGATCGGTCATCGGTCGCGAGAACTTGTACGCGCCGGGCCTGCCCTGCTCGGCTAGTTTCGCGAGTTGCGGCCCGCCCGGATACGGCAGGCCCATCATCTTGGCGGTCTTGTCGAAGGCTTCGCCGGCCGCGTCGTCGAGGGTTTCGCCGAGCAGTTCGTAATCGCCGATCGCTTTCACCGCGATCAGCTGGGTGTGGCCGCCCGAGACCAGCAACGCCACGAAAGGCGGCTTGAGCGTCGCGTCTTCCATCAGCGGTGCGAGCAAATGGCCTTCCATGTGGTGCACGCCGATCGCCGGGACGTCCAGCGCCCAGGCCAGCGCACGCGCGACCCCGGCGCCGACCAGCAGTGCGCCGACCAGTCCCGGCCCAGCGGTGTAGGCCACGCCGTCGAGGTCGGCCACGCCCAGCCCGGCCTCGGCCAGAGTCTGGCGGATCAGCGGCAGCAGCTTGCGCACATGGTCGCGACTGGCCAGCTCCGGCACCACGCCGCCGTATTCGGCGTGCAGGGCGATCTGGCTGTACAGCGCGTGCGAGCGCAGGCCGGAGGCGAGGTCGTACACCGCCACCCCGGTTTCGTCGCAGGAGGTTTCGATGCCAAGGACGGCCGTGCTTGCGGTGGCGGTGCTCACCCCGGTATCATACGCGGCTCGCCCGTCCTGTCGGACGGTTTCCCTGTTCCGGAGTCTCCATGCCGTCCGTCAAAGTCCGCGAAAACGAACCCTTCGAGTTTGCGCTGCGCCGCTTCAAGCGCACCTGTGAGAAGGCAGGCGTCCTCGCCGAAACCCGCAAACGCGAGTTCTACGAAAAACCGACCCAGGAACGCAAGCGCAAGGCCGCCGCCGCGGTGAAGCGCCAGATCCGCCGCTCGTCGCGCGACGTCACCAAGCGCCAGCGGTTGTATTGATCGCAAGCCCGTCTGGAACTCCGATCCGTTGGGTCGGGGTTTTCAAGAAAAGCCGGCCGCGCGAGCGTCGCCGGTTTTTTTGTTTTTGGGAGATGTGAAATGTCATTGAAACAACAGCTCATCGACGACATGAAAGTCGCGATGAAGTCCGGCG
>JANXZP010000037.1 GCA_025355485.1 Pseudomonadota bacterium | reverse complement strand
TATCCCTCCAGGATGCCCTGTATTCCACGCATCGAGCATGTCGTTGACCTCGGGTCCGCGCACCTCGCCGACGATCAATCGATCTGGCGTCATGCGTAGCGTGTCGCGGATCAATTGCGCCATGCTTCGGGTGATGGTCTCGCCGCTGCGCACCGTCCGCAGCCGCACCACTTCGTCTGCCTCGACCTGCAGCTCGAGTGTGTCCTCGATGGTGATGACCCGGCCGGTGATCCGGCCCAGCTCGCGGAGCATCGCGTTGGCGAACGTGGTCTTGCCTGTGTTGGTGCCTCCCACGATCAGGATGTTGTCTTTGTCGTGGATCGCTTTCACGATCACGTCGCGCTGGGCTTGGGTCATCTGGCCGCTCGCGACGTAATCCTCCAGGGTCAATTTGAGTGAGGTGATCTTGCGAATGACGAACGTCGGACCGTCCGGCGATTCGGGTGGCAGTACGGCATGAAATCGGTAGCCGGAGTCGGGCAACTCGGCGGCGAAGCTCGGGTTGGTCGCGCTCGCGATTTCTCCGACATGATCGGCGACGATGTTGATCACGCGAATGCGCGCCGGGATGCTCAGTAACTCGGTGTTACAGATCCGTCGCCCGGACTGCGCGAACCAAAGCCGCCCATCCGGATTCACGCGCACCTCTTCGACGCTGTCATCGTCCAGCAGCTGGCCAATTGCACCCCCAAGTGCATTTTTGAGCATGTCCAGCAGCCGGCCTTGCCGGGTGATCGGCGCACTCACAACGGTCATGTCGTCGGCTCTTTCGAGCGGGCGCGCTCGGTCGCTTCGGCGAGCGCATTGAATTCAGAATCCGACGCGGTTAGCAGCGAGACAGCGAGCTTGTCGAGCAGTGGAGTGTTCTGCGCAAAGACCCGCTCCACGGAACTGATCAATGCGTTGTAGAAGCCCTCCCCCGCCGACTTGCTTTCGGGCGTCGGCGCCGGCAGTCGGGAAAACAGATTCTTGGTCGTGAGCGTTGTGAGTTCGGTCAGCACACGGTTGCCGAAGTCCACGCGCCGCACTTCGTTGCGCAGTGAGCGCAATTCCTTGAGCACGAGAATCTCTTCGGCCTTGGCGTGTTCCGGGTCGTAGCGGGCGGACAACGCCGCCTCAAGGATTGCCCGCAACGGGATGCGGCGATCGGCCGCCTCGCGTTTGGCCAGAGCCAGCAATCGCGGATTGAGACGTGTATGGATACACGGTGCTTTCTCAGACATCAGGGTAGATCCCAGTCAACGGTGTGGTGGTGGCTGTGTGCAACGCTCAGTTCCTGCTCGGCGGCGGACGCCCGGAGTTCGCGTCCAGCCGCAATTGCGGCGTCGCAATCGACGGACGGAGCCTGGTCACGCTCGCGCGAGTCGATCGGCAAGGCGCCTGGCGCGATTGGATTCGGCGTTGCCACCCGCAGGCCGGCCCACGGACTCGGCAATGGTGCCGGGCCGTAGCGATAGGGACGCAGCACGGTGTCCTTCGGTGGCGCGTACGTGTGCGTGGCATCCGTCACACGCCCGGTCGCGTCCGTCGGTGGCACCAATTCACGAAATGCGGCGTCCCTGAAATACTTGATCTTCTTCGCCCGGATCGGCGGCAGGCCAGCAACGATCACGATCTCATCGTCGGCTGGCAGCTCGCGCACCTCACCGGCGGTCAGCAGCGGCCGACTGGTTTCCTGGTTGGAGACCATGACGTGACCGAGCCATCCGTTGAGGCGACCGCCGGTGTAGTTGGTTTGCTGGTGGATCTCGGTGGTGACGCCGAGCATCTTGCTGATCCGTTCGGCGGTCTCGTCGGTGTTGGGCGCATACAGCACATGCACGTGCGCGCCATCCATGACCGTGTTCGACGGCCCGTAATACTTCACGATCTGGTTGTAGGACTGATTAATCATCATGCATTTGAGTCCATAGCCGGCGACGAAACCCAGGCCTTCCTCGAAGAATTCCAAGCGACCCAGCGATGGAAATTCATCGAGCAGCAGCAGCAACCGGTGCTTGTTGCCCTCCGGATGCAGCTCTTCGGTGAGACGTCGCACGATCTGGTTGAGCATCAGCCGAAACAAGGGCCGCAGCCGTGACTTGTCGCTTGGCGGACTAATGAGGTAGAGCGACAGCGGATAGTCGGCGCGCATCAGGTCGGTAATACGGAAGTCGCTCTCGCTGGTCGCCTCGGCCACGATGGGATCGTAGTAGAGATTGAAAAAACTGCGAGCCGTGGAATGCACGCCGCTGCGCTCGTTAGCGCTTTTGTTGAGCATGGCGCGCACGCCGATCCCGATCACCGGATGCACGCGCCCGCCCAGGTGCCTGGTTGCCAGCATCAATTGCAACGTCGCTTCCATCGAGCGTTCCGGGTTGTCCAGGAACATCGCGACGCCGGCCAGGGTCTTGTTCTTCTCCACGTACAGCACATGCAGCACCACCGCCAACAGCCAGGAGTCCGCTTCCTTGCTCCAGTGGTCGGGT
>JANXZP010000016.1 GCA_025355485.1 Pseudomonadota bacterium | reverse complement strand
GATGCGCATCGCGAAGATGTGCTGAAGATCCTGGGCACCGTGTATGGCGCCGAACACGCGCGCGTCTGGAGCCAGCGCTGGCGGATGTTCTGGATGGCCTGCGCGGAACTGTTCGGCTATCGCGACGGCAACGAATGGCTGATCGCGCATTACCGGTTCGACAAACGCTGAAGCACCCTCGGCGCGCGATTCGAGTCGCGATTATTTTCCGGGCGGCGATTGCGGTTGCGCCGCGGGGTCGGCGGGCATCGGCTGCGGCGCACCTTTCGAGACATGGATGCCTTTGGATTCCATCCAAGCCGAGAAATCGGCAGCGCTGAATTTCTTGCCGTCGCCGCCGGCATTGAATCGATACGGTGTGTTGTCCCACTTCGTCTGCGGCACATATCCGGTCGCCTGCGCGACGTTCTGGCAGCCCTCGAACCGCAGGCGAAGCAACACCCTGTCAACAGCTTGCGTCTCGTTGCTGGCGTAGGCCAGCACACCATCGGGCGATCCGAGCTGGCGTCCGCTGCCGGGCAGTTCCGCACTCAACGGTGGCAGCGCTGTAGGTCGCAGCGGCAGCGGTTGCGGAACCGACTTCAGCGAACAGTCCTGCGCGGCAATCGCTTGTGCGGCACTCAAGGTAGCGAGGATAGAACCGACGACGAATGCGAAGCTGCGCATCGCAAATTCCCGGTGGGCGAATGATCTCGGAGTGTAGGGAGACAGCACCGACGATACAAGTGACAGCGTCGTAGCTGCAGCCTGATCACAAAAAAGAAGCCCGGCACTAAGCCGGGCTTCGAGTACTGCATGAACCTTCGTCCTTAGTTCTGGACGTTCAGCTCGGTACGACGGTTCTTCGCGCGGCCTTCCGGATTATCCGAACCATCCGCGTTGGTGTTCGGCGCGATCGGGCGGCTCTCGCCATAACCGTGCGGACCCACCAAGCGACCGGCATCAACACCGTTGCTGGTCAGGTAATCGAACACGGCCTTGGCGCGACGCTCCGACAACTTCTGGTTGTACGCGTCGGTACCGATCGAGTCAGTGTGACCGGCAACCTCAACCCTCAGCGCCGGATACTTCTTCAGCACTTCGATCGCCTCGTTCAGGATCGCAACAGCGTCTGGACGCAGCACCGATTTGTCGAAGTCGAAATTCACGCCACGCAGGTCGATGGTGACCGGAACCGGGCAACCGTCCGGACCAACGGTCTGGCCAGCCGGCGAGTTCGGGCACTTGTCGTTGCAATCGTTCACGCCGTCGCCGTCGGAATCCTTGTCGGCGCAAGTGACGACCGGTGCAGGAGCGGGAGCCGGTTCAACTGCTTTCATCGGCTCCGGGCCGAGTGCCACGGTCACGCCGACCGAAGCCAGCAGGTCGGTGTAATAGCTGTTCGAGTGGCCGCTGTCGTTGTCCCAACGCGCGCCAAGCTCGGTACGGAGTCCCCAGCGACCGTACTGGGCCTCGAGACCTGCACCGACGTCGAATGCGACATGGCCGTCCTTGCGATGGATCGGCGAGATCGGGCTCGGAGAATTGTCGATTTCCTCATCGGCTTTCTGATAGCCGATGCCACCGCGCAGGTACGGGCCCCAGTTGCGGCCTTCCTTGCGGAAGTGGTACAGCGCGTCCAGAGAGCCACCGTACTGGCTCCAGAACAGACGATTGTTCGCTGTCTTGTGCGCGTTCTGGTAATTGAAATTCAGTTCCAGCGACCACTCCGAACTCAGCGGCTTGCCGATACCAAAGCCGAGGAACGGCGCGTTATTGGTATTGCGCGCGTTGTCCTGGAAATTCATGCCTGCTGTGCCGGTGAGATACCAGCGGTCATCGAAGTCTTGCGCCATCACGGTTTGAGCCGCGCCCATCGCACCGAACAGGGCGAGGCAGAGGATTTTCTTTTTCATGTTGAACTCCTTGTAAAACGACATAGAGGCTTTAGTTACCCTGATGCAGCGACGGACGATGCCGCACACGCCAACTCGCACTGACAGCAAACGGCCAGAATCAGCCCGTGTTAACGCAAGGCTAACAAGTTCCTCAAGCCATCGCAACCATCTTGTTAAGGCATCACAAAATCGTTCAGGAATGCCTGGATCGGGGTCTCATCAAGCCTTTGCGGGTGGGCGCTCAAGTGCATCAGCCTCTCTGCCTTGTCGGCCGGCAACTGCCCACGCAGGGCAGCCTCGAACTTAGCCAGCAGCACGGGAATACCCTCGGCGCGACGTTTCCGATGGCCGATGGGGTAATCGATCGATACCTTTTCCGTCGAGCTGCCGTCGCTAAAGAAGACCTGCAACGAATTGCCGATGTAACGCTTGCCCGGGTCGAAGTAGTCCTTCGTGAACTGCGGGTTCTCCTCGACCGTCATCTTCGCGCGCAGCGCGTCGATACGTGGATCGGCTGCAATCTCATCGACGTAGTCATCGGCGGTCAGGCGTCCGAAGATCAGCGGGACGGCAACCATGTATTGGATGCAGTGGTCGCGATCGGCGTAGTTGGACAGTGGCCCGGTCTTGTCGATGATGCGCACACCGGCTTCCTGCGTATGGATCACGATCTTCTCGATGTCGTCGACACGATCCTTCACTTCGGCGTGCAGTTTCATCGCGCACTCGACCGCTGTCTGCGCATGGAACTCGGCCGGATAGCTGATCTTGAACAGCACGTTCTCCATCACGTAGCTGCCGAACGGGCGCTCGAACGTGAACGGATTGCCCTTGAACGCGACATCCCGGAAGCCCCATGTCTTCGCGCTCAACGCGCTCGGATAGCCGGGTTCGCCACGTACTGCGTTCAGGGCATGCGTCACCGCGCGACGGCAGGCATCGCCCGCTGCCCAGCTCTTGCGCGGCCCGGTGTTCGGCGCGTGTCGATAGGTGCGCAGCGCACCGTTGTCGATCCAGCTATGCGACACCGCATTGACTATCTGTTCGTGGCTGCCGCCGAGCATCGCGGTGGCGACGGCGGTGGACGCCAGCCGCACCAAGATCACGTGATCCATCCCGATCCGATTGAAGCTGTTCAACAAGGCATAACAACCCTGGATTTCGTGCGCCTTGATCGCCCAGCCGAGCACGTCGCGTACGTTCAACGACTTGCCTCCCTCGCGCTCGGCCTTGCGCGACAGGTAATCCGCGACCGCGAGGATCGCGCCGAGGTTATCGGATGGATGCCCCCACTCCGCCGCCAGCCAGGTGTCGTTGAAGTCGAGCCAGCGCACCTGCACGCCGATGTTGTACGCGGCCTGCACGGGGTCGAGTTCGAATGATGTGCCTGGTACGCGTGCGCCGCCAGCAAGAGTCGCACCCGGCACGATCGGCCCGAGGTGCTTGACGCAGGCCGGGTGTTTCATCGCGAGCATCGCGCAGGCCAGCGAATCGAGCAGCATGTAGCGCGCTGTATTCCATGCCTCGTCGGAATCGATCGTGTAGCCGGTCACGTAGTCGGCGATGTCCAGCATCGACTGGTCGGGATCGGGGCGAATGGCGGAGCGGATGTCGTGGTGGCTCATGGAGTTCCGGCTAGGCTGGGATCGGGGGTCGCCTATTTTGCCAGACCCCGCCGCCGATGCCGAACCGTAGTAATGTGCATCGCGCTGGGGAAGCGTCGATCGGCGTCGCGTGATGAGCCGCACAGTGTCGCCATCAACGCTCGCCTACCGATGCAAAGCACGATTTCGGGACCGCTCATGGATGCGCCAACCGCAGCGAAGGCACGCCTTACGATCGGGCTCACCGCCCATCGCGACCTGTTGCCATCGGAAGAGCCCGCGCTGCGCGAGGCGATCCGCCGGTTCTTCCTGCGCTTGCAAGCAGAATTTCCGCAGCTTCCGTTGCTGCTGGTTTCGGCACTGGCCGAAGGCGGCGACCAGCTCGTGGCCGAGGAAGCGCTCGCGATGGGCATCGAAGTGCTTGCGCCATTGCCGATGCCGCGCGCCGAGTACGAACGCGATTTCCGCACTCCGGAGGCGCTGGCGAAGTTCCGCGGCCTGCTCGCGCGGGTTGAGGTGCGCGAGTTGTCGCTGCAGATCGGCGTCCGCCGCGAGGATCTGGCCGAACAGGGCGTCGCACGCTCGCAACAGTACGCGCAGCTCGGCATCTTCATCTCATCGCATTGCCAGTTACTGCTTGCGCTGTGGGATGGGCGCCCCGGCACCGCCGTGGGCGGCACCGCTGAAGTGGTGCATTTCCATATCTACGAGGAAATGCCGGCGCTGGGCCGCAGAAGTGCGATGCCGAGCCTGCTGGCCGACGACGAGAACGACCTGGTCTTCCACATCGTGTGTTCGCGCGATCGCAGCGATGGCGGCCCGGCCGACGGCCTGCTGCCTGGCGACGAACGCTGGTTGACCGAGAATGCCCCGCGGCCGGGCGATGCGCCGATCCCCGCCGACTACCGCGCGATGTTCGAGCAGATGGAGGAATTCAACCGCGATGCCGCCAAGTACGCCGCCATGATCGCGACCGCATCAACGGGGCTGCTGCCGGAAGCGCCGCCCGCGCCGATCACGCCGACCGCGGCGCGGCTCGATGCGATCTATCGCCGCGCCGACTGGCTCGCGGTGCATTTCCAGCGCCGAGTCGACCAGAGCCTGCGGCTCACCCACGGACTTGCGGTGCTGATGGGCCTGGCCTTCATGTGCTACAGCGAACTCAACCTGTCGAACGGGTTCATCGCGATCTTCCTTGGCCTGTTCGCCTTGGGTTACGTGGTGTACCGAATCGGTGCACGGCGCGACTGGCATCGCAAGTACCTAGACTATCGCGCACTCGCGGAAGGCCTGCGCGTGCAGTTGTACTGGCACCTGGCCGACGTCGTGCCGACCGACAGCATCGCGTTCGCACACGACAGCTTCCTGCAGAAACAGGACGTCGAACTCGGCTGGATCCGCCACGTCATGCGCGGCGCCAGCCTGTATCGCGACCGCCTGCGGACCCACGACCGCGCGTGGCTGGACTGGGTCGGCGAGAACTGGATCGGACACCGCGATCCGCCCAGCGCGCAGCTCGGCTATTACGTTCGCAAGACCCACCTGCGCGAACGCCAGCACGCGACGACGCGCGCGCTCGGCATGCTCGCGCTGGGGACGGGCCTAGGCATCGCGCTGCTGTTGCTGGTCGCCGGCCAGCGCATCGCGCCCGGTGCGCAGCCCTACCTGCAGATGCTGATGGGCCTGCTGCCGCTGATCGCCGGCGTCCGCGAGGCGTACTCGTTCAAGAAGGCCGACAAGGAATTGATCAAGCAATACCGATTCATGGCGCGCATCTTCGAGCGCGTACGCATGCTGTTCGACGCGTCCGACACCGATGCGATGCGGCGCGAAGCGCTGCGTTCACTCGGCGCCGCCTGCCTGGAAGAACACGCCGAGTGGTTGCTGATGCACCGCCAGCGCCCGCTGGAGCACAACCAGTTGACCTGAGTGCACACGTTGAACGGGGAGTCCTTGTGTGAGTGTTCCGCGCCGTTACCGCGCTTTCATCAGCTACAGCCACAGCGACGCGCGCGTGGCCGCCTGGCTGCACCGCAACCTTGAAGGCTATCGCGTGCCGAAACGGCTGCGCGGATCGACGGGCGAGTTCGGCCCGCTGCCGGAACGACTGAATCCGATCTTCCGCGACCGCGAGGAACTGGCCAGCGCCGGCGACCTCGGCGCGCGCGTGCAGGACGCACTGGCCGATTCGGATGCGCTGATCGTGGTCTGCTCGCCGGATGCCGCGAGTTCGCGCTGGGTCAACGAGGAAGTGCTGGCGTTCAAACGCCTTGGCTGCAGCGATCGCATCTATTGCCTGATCGTGTCCGGCGAACCGCACGCAGGCGACGTGCGCGAATGCTTCCCGCAGGCGCTGCGATTCGAGGTCGAGGCCGACGGCCAGCTCGGCCAGCGTCCCGCCGAGCCGATCGCCGCCGATATCCGGCCCGGCAAGGATGGCAGAGCCCTCGCCCTGCTCAAGCTGATCGCCGGCCTGCTCGGCACCGATCTCGACAAGCTGCGGCAACGCGAAGCGCAACGACGCCACCGGCGCATGCTCGCGATCGTGATTGCTTCACTCGCGGGGATGACACTAGCGCTGGTGCTGGCCGTTACCGCCTGGATTGCGCGCAACGATGCACTGCATGCCCGAAACGAGGCCCAGCTTGCGAGCAACGATGCTAAGCGACGCCAGGGGCAGGCCGAGGATCTGCTCGGATTCATGCTCGATGACCTGCGTCCGAAACTCGAGAAAGTCGGCCGACTCGATCTGCTCGACAGCGTCGGTGACAAGGCGATCGGCTACTTCGCAAGTCTTGATCCGCGCGACCTGACCGACACGACCTTGTCGAAACAGGCCGAAACCCTGACCAAGATCGGCCAGGTGCGATTGAACCAAGCGCGTTATCCCGAAGCCTTGGCCAGCTTTGAAAGCGCATACGAGCGCAGCGTTGCGCTAGCCGATCGTCATTCGCACGACGGCCAG
>JANXZP010000264.1 GCA_025355485.1 Pseudomonadota bacterium | reverse complement strand
TGAAAAACTCCACGCCTCCGAATAGAAGCGCGAAAAGAGTTCGTTTTCAATGCGAAATAGAGTCGCTATTGGCCGAAACTCAACTCTCGTGGCCAACTCTTTCAGCGCCACCCGAGACAAGCGAGTTTTTCAACACAATCGGCCGGCTTCGGACGGTGATCAGTGTGAGCAGCGGGTGATCATGAATTTCTGGTACTGGTGATCAAAGCTGCCGGTACTCGCACCCAAGCCGGCCAGCGATCACCTGACGCCCGATCGGGTCAAAGTCGAAGAATGTGGAATCGTTGCGCCGTTGCACGCCCTAGGGAACGCAACGACGCAACGCCCGGTCATGCGGCCTGCCTGAGCCTGTCGAGTCGGCGCTTCACCGTCGACTTGTCGATGCCTAGCCGCTCTCCGATTTGTTGCAGGCTCAGTCCTTGCGCCTGTAGTTCCAAAAGCAGGCTATGGTCTTCGGCTTCCGTGACCTTCCATTGCCCATCCGATAGCTGTGCCTCGAATGGCCTCAGGTCATTGCCGAACAGCGATCGAGTTTTCTCGAAATGCACCTCAAACCGCGCGCCATCCTGGGGTCTGTAATCGGCTGGCCGTTGCAGCTTGATCACCACGTCGAGCAGGTCTTCCCGTTTGCTGGTCCCGCGCTGTCCGCCGCCTTTCCCGGCATGGTGGATGAAGATCATCGTTCGGCCCTTCGATCGCTCTCGGATCGCCCATTGCGCGACCGGCTCCCAGCCCTCGGCCTCGTTCTCCTTCGTGCCATGGATCAGGGATGACAGATTGTCCAAGACCACCACGCGCGCATCGCCCATGTTGTCTGATAAGACTTTCTGGCCCTCGGTCTCGGCCATGTTGGGCATGTCGCTAAACCGCTGTAGATCGCGCGACACAATCCGCAGCATGCCCGGTGCAGGTTCGCTGCCGGTTGCGTCGATCAGGGCCGCTAGACGTTGCTGCATCGCCGGAGCGGGCATTTCGCCATCCACATACAGCACGGGAGTGGGGCCGTTTGCCTTCCATTGCAGGAAGTCGCCCCCGGTTGCCAGCGCATGCGCGATATGCAACGCGAAGTGCGTTTTCCCGACTCCGCGCGCGGCGTACACCATCGCCAGCGATGCCGATTCCAGCCATGGCGACAACAGCAGGTCGCGCGGGGGAATCTTCATCTTGAGGAAATCGCGCACGTCGCACACCTGCAACGCCGGATCATCGGTTTGCCAGTCCTTCATGGGCTACCTCCCGCACGCGCGTTTTGCATTCGCTGACCGCTTTCGAGTTTCGATCCGTACCGCGATGCCCGCTGTAACGCTCTGGCGATGGTGCGCTGCGTGGCAATGATCGCGGGCGCTACCCTTGCCACGGTCGCGGCGAGTTCCCCCGGCACGACACTACGCAGCGTGGCTTCCCCGTGGGGTTTGGACAGCTCCCGCAGCCAGAGACAAACCGACTCGCCGTGCAGGTGTTGCGCATGCAGGCAACGCGGATCAAGCGGACAGATCGGCGCGTTGCAGCGGTCGTAGCGCGGGCAGTCGTGCGGCGTCATGGCGCACCTTCCGGCGTGTCGCTCACGCGCGCCTGGGATGCGTTGGGAAGCTGGGCGGACAAGCCTAGGAATCGCGCGGCGGCTTCGATGCAGTCGCAGGCTTCGACGATGCCCGGTGCGGGCGCATCCGTCGCCAGCGACAGCGCATCGCATCCGCTAAAGGCGAACGACACGCCCAGCCGCAATAGCGAATCGGCGGACTCTGCGGTATGGTGAAACCCGCCAGCGGTTTGACCATCGCTCGCACCTTCCCCCTGCATCCCGTTGGCCGCCAAGCTCGCCGGGATTGTCAGGGGGTTTTCATTGTGGGCGCTCATGCGGCCGCCTTGCGCGACCGAAGCCACGCGACGAAAGCCTGTTCGTCGATCAGCACCTTGCGCCCGAGCTGGACAACGGCACTATTGAGTCCGTTGTGCGCGCGGTGGAACAACAGCCAGCGCAGGCTTCCGACAGTGAAAGCGGGGTATTTCTCAGCAAGCTGTTCGACGGTTGAGAATTGCGGATCGTTCACGGTTCTAGCTCCAAGTGACCGCGCGTGGCGGCGGCTTGGCGCTAGTAGAACAATTTCGTTTCGTGAATAAACGGGGAAAAACTCATCCGATTAAGAGTGAGTTTTTCCCTGCCCCTAGCACAGCTTCCGGAAGTCCTCCGGATCACTTGGCAATGACACTTTGCACGTCGTGAGCGTTTTATAGGCGACCTCCAGAATGTTCGTTTGCTCAGCTTGGGGCATCGCTTCCGCCAGCTTGGACACAACATCGCGCACCAGTGCGTCGCGCTGGCTTTTGGGTTTGCGCCCTACGGCGCGCGGGCGTGCTGAAGTCTTCCGGCATGCCAGCAACAACACGGAATCCAGATTCCGCAGCATGGTCACGGCCCTCTTTTCAGTGTCGTCCCAGTTTTCAGTCTCCAGCTGCCGCAACACCGCAAAGGCGTCCATTGCGATGCGCTCGGGCGTGCACTGTAGGCGTCGGATCAATTCCCGGATGACCTCGCCCGTTTCTTCGGTGATGCGAAGCTCGTATCTGACCTGGGACGGTTGGTTCGACGCATCACTCAGCATGCGGTAGACGCCTAATCGCGGCCCGAGCCACGCGAGAAAATCGGCGCGCGAAAGGTCGGGTGCCATTCGTTTCAGCAGGTCATTCAAACCGGATGGCAGGCTTTCATTGGCAAAACCCCCTTTCGGTTGTAGGTTCATAACATCCTCGCGAGTCAGCTTGCGGATGTTCTTCGCGCGACCCCCGGTGCGGGTCATGGTGCACCTCTCAGCAATTTCTGCTTCACCCGAACATCGCCTGATTCATGCGATCCACCACGCCGCGCGTGTGCCCTTCGGTCAGGTGCGCGTAGCGCTTAACCATCTGCAACGTCTTGTGGCCGAGCACCTCGGCAATCTCGGCCAGCGTCGCGCCATTCATCGCCAGCGCGGACGCGGCCGTATGGCGCAGGTCGTGGAAATGGAAGTCGGTGATGCCTGCGCGTGCGAGCGCTTCGGCGAACATCTTGCCGATTTCCAGCGGCTTGCCCTTGCTGCCGGGAAACACCAGATCGTTGCCAAGCCGGCGCACCTTCGCGTGCTCGCGCATCCTGTCCGCCGCGAAGCTCACAAGCGGCGTGGATCGGCGTTCGCCGTTCTTCGTCTGGTGGAAGGTCAGCATGCCGCGTTGCATGTCCACGTCCGGCCAGCGCAGGCCGAGCACCTCACCTCGGCGCGCGCCGGTGGATAGCGCGACTACGACGATCAGGTGCAGGGCATCGCTGTGCGCCTTGCACTCGCGCAGCAGTGCATCGCGCTCGGGAACGCTCAGGAACCGCACCCGTCCGCGTGGCTCGGTCAACTGCTTGACCTTGCGCATCGGGTTGTCGTCGAGCAACTCGAAATCGCGCACGCCGATGTTCAGGCAATGCCGCAGCGCCGACAGGTAGCGATTCACGCTCGCCGGTGCCAGCTTGCCACCGCGCCGCGTTCCCTGACTCAGCAGCTTGTTACGCACCGCGACGATGCGCGCCGGAGT
>JANXZP010000250.1 GCA_025355485.1 Pseudomonadota bacterium | reverse complement strand
ACGCAAGTTCGCCGCATTGCTCGGCGTGCGCTACCGCAGGATTGCCGGCGGCGATTTCAACCACACCAGCGGCTTGATCCTGCTCGATGCGGACGGCCGCATCCTCGCCAGGACCGACCAGCTCGGTGCCGTGCCCGATCCCGGCTTCCTTTCGGACGTGAGGAAGGCCCTGAAATAGCGGGCCACGACGCGCTCGCCACTTAATGCTTCAGGCTGTAGCGCACTGCGGTATGCGGTCGAGCAATCGCGCCGCAATGCGCTCCAGCGCGTCGAACATACTCAGGCCTCGGCTCGCGTGGCCCAGTGCATCTTCCTGACTGACGACCTGGGCTTCGATTCCACGTTCCGCGAGCATTTCCAGCAATGCGCCGTGGGAGCGCTCGCGCGCCCGTCGCTCGAATGCCATTCCTGAAAACAACACCGCTACATCGACGAACGGGAGCCACTTCGCCAATGCTTCCTCCGCACGGCAATCATCCATGGCTCCGGCCACGCCGATGGCAACGACGCGCTGTTCGCAAGATCCATCGGCAGGCACCTCGAACAGGTTGCGAAGTAACATCTGATGCAGAAGATGGTCGCGCAGGAAACCGAAGGGGAATATCAACGGATTGTTCATAAAAGGAACTTCCTTCGACAGGGCATTACCCGGTCACGATGTTCGGACTCATCCGTCGCATATTGCGAGACGCTGGGCCTTAGGGCCATTGTAGGCTCCGCCAAGAGGCTCGCAGGCAGCGCGTTGAAGCTTCCCGCTGGCAACCATGGAAACACCCAGAGATCGGGAAAAAGCTCATGCATCGCGCATCGGATCCCAACGAGCTGGAATGGAGCGACGCAGTTCACTTCCACCCACTCGTGGGCCCTCAGTACCAGCAAGGGCTGGTAGCTGGTTTGCGTGTCCTGCTGCTGGGCGAATCCCACTACGATGCTGCCCCTACGGACGGCGACGAGCGCAAGACCACTCAGGACGAGTTCAAGGACTATTGGGAGGACACCTGCAAGATCTATCCAGGAAATCGCTTCTGGGGAAGGCTGCAACGCATCGTGACGCGTGATCTTGCGCCCACTCCGGCCGAATCGGCTGCGGCATGGCGCAGGATCGCGTTCGCGAACCTCGTCCAGAGGTTCGTCGGTTCGTCTAGCCGTGACCGGCCGTCGCGCGGGATGTGGGCGACGGGCCGGCCAGCGTTCGACGAGATCGTGCAGAAGCTCAGGCCTCATGCGGTCCTGGTCCTTGGGAAGGCGACCTGGGCGCACATCGGCTGCGACTCGGGGTACTACGCGCAAGAGGTGATCCCGGCCCCGCGAGAGCTTCGCAGGATCTGGATCATGCCCTGGGCTGGCGGTGCAACCCAGCTGACATGGGTGTTTCATCCGGCCAGCAACAAGGACTCGTCGGAAGTGTGCATCGCGATCTTCTCGGCATTGCTGGACCAGGTTCGAGCGAGCTGATGTCGTCGTCGCGACGCGTCAGTAGCTGTATTCGAGACTGATCCAAGCCTTCATTACATCGGTTCCTACGTCACCGGCATGGAAATCCGCCACCTTGACCAGCGCGCTCCAGTGCTTCGCAAAAGGCCATTGCAGCGATGCATCCAACTCATGGCCGAAATGGATGGAAGCATGATCGGAGTTGAAGTCGTGGCCGACGACGGTCGCGATGACGTGGCCGAAGGCGCGGCTCCAGGACAGATAGCTGTCACACAGGCCGGTTGCGGGTGTGGTCAGGAAGCGGTCGGCCCAGCCGTCGAATGCGTGCAGAGTCGCGAACGGAGTCTGGAATGCATACAGGCCGTTGCCGCCGAGCTTTTCCCAGCCGGCCTTAACGGTGTTGCCACGCCAGACCAGACCGCCTTCGAGCAAGGCGTAGTCGGTGTCGATCAGATGACTGCCGTCGGCATAGCGATGTTGTGTGGCGAACTCGGCATTGGCGAGCCAACCCACGCCGTCGCTGGCGTCGTGCTTCGCGGTGTAACGCATCCCGAGGTCGCGGTGCGAGGTCAGGGGCAAGGTATGGTTGTCGATGAAGTAGGCGTAGCCATTGAGGGTTCCTGGACCGACCGGCAGCGATGCGCGCAGCAGGTGCGCGTCGAGCATGAAGCGCGCGAGTGTCGGGTTCGGGTTGTCCTCGCCGAATACGCGCTGCACGCGATGGAGGTAGCTGTAGCGCAAGGCCACGCCGTCATCGAA
>JANXZP010000233.1 GCA_025355485.1 Pseudomonadota bacterium | reverse complement strand
GCCGAACTGGATCGCAGCGACGGGCGCTGCAGCCGCATCCTGGCGCAAGGTGAGCTTGAGGTGCCCGTGGCCGACCTGGCGGAAATCGAGCACATCGAACTCGCCATCGAACATCGGCTCGGCAAAGCCCTGCCCCCACGGGCCCGCATTGCGAAGCGTGTGTGCGAGGCCATGGGTCATCTCGTGGGCTTCCAGCTCGCCATCGCTTGGCAACTCGCGTCGCAACAGCAACGGATCGAGCGTTGCATGCGCGTGCGATTTGAACGCTGCGATGAAAGTATCCAGGTGCTCGTGGCGAATGCCGAGCCCTGCAGCCATCGCGTGTCCGCCGAAGCGCTCGATCAGGCCCGGATGCGCCGCATCCACCGCGGCCAGCGCATCGCGTATATGGAAACCGGGGATCGATCGCGCCGAGCCGCGCAGTTCGATGCTGCCGGCTTCGGAAGGCGCAAATGCAATGGTCGGGCGATGCAGGCGATCCTTCAACTTCGATGCGACCAGGCCGATCACGCCAGGATGCCAATCCGGATCGAACACGCAGATCGCCGCGGATTCTCCGATATCGCCAGTCATCGCGGTGATCTGCTCGGCCTCGTCGAGCATCTGTTGTTGCACGCCGCGACGCTCGCCGTTGATCGCATCGAGGGTGCGGGCGAGTTCGGCCGCCTGTACCGGATCATCAGCGAGCAAGCATTCGATGCCGATCACCATGTCCTCCAGTCGCCCCGCCGCATTGATGCGGGGCGCGATGAAGAAACCAATGTCGCTCGCATTGAGCCGTTCGAGCTTTCGCCCCGCGACTTCCGCAAGCGCACGCAGTCCTGGCTGGCAACGGCCCTCGCGCAGGCGTCGCAATCCGGCCGACACGAGGACGCGATTATTCGCATCCAGCGGCACCATGTCGGCGACGGTGCCGACTGCGACGAGATCGAGCAGCGTGGACAGGTCGGGTTGGGGATCGAGATCCAGCAATCGCCGCGTCGCGAGCAGCAAATAGAACAACACGCCTACACCCGCGATCGCCTTGCTCGGAAAAAGATCGCCCGGAACATTCGGATTCACGATCGCATCGGCTGCAGGCAAGGTCGCGCCGGGTAGATGGTGGTCTGTGACCAGCACATCCCAGCCTTGCGCTTTCGCGGCCGCAATGCCGGCATGGCAGGCGATCCCGTTGTCCACGGTCACGATCAGGTCCGGCTGCAGCGGACGCAGCGTTTCGACCAGTCCCGGCGTGAGTCCATAGCCGTGGAGCACGCGATGCGGCACCTGGAAACTCACGCGCCGTGCGCCCAGCATGCGCAGGCCGCGCACGCCGACCGCGCTGCCAGTGGCACCGTCGCAATCGAAATCGCCGACGATCACGATGTGCCGTTGCGCGCGGATCGCATCGGCCAGCAACGCACTCGCCACGTCGATTCCGCCCAGCCTTTCCGGATGCAGCAAGTCGGCGAGTCGCAGCTGCGTCCCCGCATAGTCGCTTACGCCGCGTGCGGCATAGATCCGGCGCAGCACCGGTGGGACGTGTTCGGGCCAGTCGCCCAGCGCTGGCACCACGCGGCGGACAATCCGCAGCGCGCTCACTCCGATTCCACAAGCCGCGCCAAAGCACGACGCCAGAAACGCCAGCGCTGCGAGCGCGCGATCGTACAACCGCCGCCATCGGCAAAATCGAGCCGCAGGCGATCGTCGCCGCGCAGTGCGGCGGTCGCCGGCAGGATCCAGTCCGCAGTCAGCACGCCGAGATTGCGCGCCTCGCGCAAATCGACCAACGCATCGCTTTCGCGCAGTCCTGCGGAATATGCTGACGGAATCGGACGCAATGGCAATTTCGCCAATTCGGTCAGTCCACGCAGCAGCACCTCATCGCCGTAGACAACAGCGTTCGTGCTGCGTATGAAATCCGGCAACACGCCGCCACCCCAGAACCACAACGAGTTCACTGGCGGCTGTGCGAGGGCGATGCGGTTTTCATTCAATGGATGGTTGTGCAGGATCACCTGCGCTTCGTTGAGCAGGCGCCGCCAGCGACGACCGGCATCGCCTTTCGGAAGATGCGATTCTAGATCGTCGCCAAGCGCGTCCTCTGGTGGCGAGAATTCCGGGAAGCGACAATCGCGCGGCAACATCAGATACCAGCGCTGCGGCACCGGCGCCGAAATCGGAAATCCCTCGTCGCCAAACAAGGGCCGCAACGGCGCGAGTAGCGCTTCGCAATCGACGCTCGACAAACCCAGGTCGCCGCAGGCAAGCATGCGCCCGCCGTTGATGTCGGCCTGCACGTAGGCCGGGTCGGCGCGCAGCCACGCGTTGTGGATCGCATCGCGCGCATCGAGCTGGCGCGTGATCGGTGCTTCAGGACAGTGGCGCGGAATCACGTCGAAGTGGCGTTGCAGTTGCGCCTTCAGCCCTGCCGCTGTTGTCGAGCGATCCGCACGGGCAAGCATGCGAGCCAGCCCCGGCGGCAGCGGTTGCCCGCGAAAGCGCGAGCGTGCAGGCAACAGCAATGACAGCTGCGGCATGACATCAGGTCTCGTAACTGACGCCCACGATTTCGAATTCGCGTTTTCCAGCCGGCGCGTCGATGGTGATCATGTCGCCCTCGTGCTTGCCGATCAG
>JANXZP010000227.1 GCA_025355485.1 Pseudomonadota bacterium | reverse complement strand
TCTCCGGGCCACGCGTGTCGTGTTCGAGGTCGGCGATCATCGCCAGCGGATGGCGGCCTTCGAGCAGCACATCGAGCGTTTTGTCGAACAATTCGGTCCATAGCGGCGTGTAGGCGATCTGCCCCGCATGCATCGACAGGTCGGGCGCTGCGTCGGGGCCGTGCTTGCGCACGACCATCTGCACCCACGGCGAATGGGTCAGCGTCAACACGATGTCGAGACCGGCCTGGCGCGCGTACAGCTCGACTTCGGCAGGCACGCAGAACTGGTTGCGCGCGACGTCCTTGCGCTCGCGCGGATCGGTGCGCGAGGCCTGCATCACTTCGTAGTGATAACGCCGCCAGCCGACCGGATGCGCGAGGTTCCAGGTGTCGAAATAAAACAGCCCGCCCGGCACCAGTACGCGTTCGACTTCCTGCAGGTAAAGCAGGAAATCTTCCTTGTCCATGTGGATGAACACCGCGACGCAATAACCCTTGTCCATGCTCTCGTCGGCGAGCGGATCCAGGTGGCTGCGGCTCAGCGTCGCGACATCGACATTGGCGAATTCGGCGAGGCGCTCGCGTGCGACTGCGATCATGTTGTCGGAGATATCCAGTCCGTGCCACGCGGCGACGTTCGGCGCGATCTCGCGGCCGATGCGGCCGACGCCGCAGCCGATCTCGAACACGCGATCGGTCGCCTGCAACTGCAGGGCCAGTTCGACCTGCCTGCGGCTGTATGCGCCGGTCAGCCGCAACACGTCCTCGTCGGCGCTGCCATCGACCGCGATCATCGCGCCGGTGACGGTGCGCGCCTTGGCGTTCCAGAAGTCCTTGTAGCTGGTGGAGTGCTGTTGCGTGGGAGCCGGTTTCGCGGCTGGGGTGGTCTCGGCGGTCATGGGCTCTTGCGCTCGCATGGGAACGTATAGAGTACGTCCAGCCCACGCTTGAACCAAACTTGATCGCACCAACCCGGGGATGCCGATGCCGTTCGCCCACCATGCCTGTTTGTGCGTACTCGCGCTGGAATTGCGGCCTGGTACGCATGCCGCACACGCTGCGCTGGAACCGGCCGCGGCGGCGGAACTCGCCGGCGGCATCGCACGCGACCTGGCGGTCCTGGTGCCGGATGCGGCGACGCTGGATCTGGCGGTGTTGGCCGCGCACTACGATCCGGTCGAACTGCTGCGTCCGGGCTGGCCGGTGCATGCGGCGCTCGACGCGCTGGCTTTGCGCGCACCGTTGAACACGGAACGGGCAGCCGACGACGGCCGCATCCTCGCATTCGGCGCGCGCGATGGCGCATTGCCCGATGCCGTAGCCGCGCCCGATGCGGAGTACGCACAAGGAGCGATCCGGCTGGTTCCATTCGTGCTGCGCGGCGATGCGGCTTCGCAATCGCGCGTCCAGCAGGTCGGCCACGCGCTCGAAGAGGTCCTGATCGATCGCGGCATGGCCGGCGCCGCGACCGCGCTGTATGCGCAACAGGCGTTCGGTGCGCCGATCGAACACGCGCGCTACCTCACCATCCACGACCTCGCCGCGCTGATGGCGGTGCAGTACGAACACGCCGGACTGGCAAAGCTATGGCCGCTGATCGAAACCGCGCTGCTGTCGCCGCAAACCGATGCCTGGCTCGATGCTCCACCGGAACCGCTTGCGCGCTACTGCGAAGGCGGCGTGCGCATCGCGATGCTCGATTCGGAAACCTGGCGCAACGACGGCTTCGCGCCGTCATCCGCAGGCGAGGACGCCGACAAACTCGAACGCGCGTTCGAGCATTTCGAGGCAAGGCAACGCCAGATCGCCGCGGTACTCGAAGCGCACGGCATCGCAGTGACGTTCGATCATTGCCCGGCCGGCCGCGACCCGCGCGAAATCCTGCGAATCGACACATGAGCGAACCCACACTCGATTCGCTACCTCCGCCACAAGCTCCGTGGTGGAGGCCCTACATCGCAACTCTCATCGGCTGCGCGATTGTCGCGTCGTTCACTGCTCAACGGCATGCGGGGTTCTTTTTGTTTTTCGTCGCGTTCGCATGGGCAATTGGAGTGCTGTTGTGCATGATCGCGTTCTTCAGGGACCGCATCCTGTTCCTGGTCAGAGCGATCAGGCTGACTCTGTGGTTCGTGACGATGCTGGCCGTTGCAGGCATCCATTGGTGCTACGCCATCGATGCGCGTCGAGTTGCCAATTCCTTCGTTTGGGTCATTGAGCAGTACCAGAGCACGCATGGGGCTTATCCAATTGACCTGAAAGCCGCAGGTCTGGACGAAAAGACGGCACGGCAAACAAGGCTCGGTTACGTCGTGGGCAGCGATGGTCCTAGCCTGTTTTACTCATCCACATTCAATGGTTTCGATACGTATTTCTACGATTTTCGAAGCCGGAATTGGAAATTTCAACCCGACTAGTCTCAAGCTAGCGAGCAACAAATCATCGCAACATCTACGCTGCGTTTTTCGTGTTCTTGCGCCGTAAAGCGAGCCGAGCACCGCAGGAAAACGCGGGAGCAAGGTCCGAGTGTTTGAGGGCCATGGATGGCCCGAGTTGCGGACCGGCCCGCGTTTTCCGAGGAGCGCAGGGTACCGAGACAGTTTCATCGTCTCGGCGAGTGTCCGGCGCAAATGGTTTTGGTTACTTTTCCCGAAAGAAAAGTGACTCGCGCGCGCAGCGCGTGAAAGCTCTGCTTCAAGCAGCCCCTCATCCGCTTTACACGCCGCTCCTGCGGCGTGCCCTTCGGGCCGGCTTCGCCGTTCGCTTCGGCATCCTGCCTTCGCAGTCGGCACCTACTCCCCGCACGCGGGGAGAAGGGCTTTTGAAGATCACCGCCGCACAAACTCATCCTCGTACATCGCGTACCCCGCGTCGCGCATCCCCAGCGACTCATACGTGCGCTGCGCATTCGCGTTGTCGCGCTCGACGTACAGTCGCAGCCCGCAGACTCCGGGACGGGCGACAGCGAGCGCATGCACGTGGTCGTACAACGCGCGATACACGCCGCGACGGCGGTGTTCGGGCGCGACGTAC
>JANXZP010000200.1 GCA_025355485.1 Pseudomonadota bacterium | reverse complement strand
GCGAAGGTCAGCTCTGCAGTCAATGTGTTGACCCAGATTCCCAGGACCAGCATCGACATCGTTGCGAGCACGAGCGCGAAGACCAGCGCTTTCGTCGGCGTGATCTGCCCGACCACGATCGGTCGCCATGAGGTGCGCGTCATCTTTGCGTCGATGCGCGCGTCGAGCAGTTGGTTGATCGCCGCAGCCGACGCAGCAGCGAGCCAGATCCCGAGGAATCCCCGCAACGCCTCGCGCAGTGGTGGCCATTGCGGCGGCGGGATCGGCATGCCGGGCGACGGATCGACGCGCGCAAGCAGCATCCCGACGAATGCAGTGAACACAATCAGCGCGACTACGCGCGGTTTCGTGAGTTGCCAGTATTGGCGTGCAACCGAACTCATGCTGGCCTGACTCATATCGACGCAGCCGCCGCATCGACGGGCTCTCGCAGGCGCGCGAGCAGGCTCACCGCCACGAACAGCAGCAGTGCGGCACCGGCGTTGTGCGCAACTGCGATCGGTAGCGGCAGGCCGAGCATCACGTTACCGATGCCAAGCGCGATCTGCGCCACCAGCAACACCAGCAAGCCCGTACCCCACACGCGCAGACCCGGCGTGCGCAGCAGGCGGATGCCGACGCCGGTGAGATGCCCGAACACGAGGAACGCGACCACGCGATGGCTCATCTGGATCGCCACGCGCGCCGGGCTGGCTAGCACGCCGCCCGAGTAGTCCACGCCAAAACCGCGCCACAGCACAAAGGCCTGGTGGAAATCGCTCGTTGGCCACCATTGTCCAAGGCATTTCGGAAAATCGACGCCGCAAGCCCATGCAGCGTAGTTCGCGCTGGTCCAGCCGCCGAGTGCGACCTGTGCAATCAACAGCGCGAGTCCGATCCACAACAGTAGGCGCAAGCGCGACGCGCCAGCCAGCGTCAGCCGGCCTTCTGGCGTTGCGCGCCACGCCATCGCGGTGAGCAGCGCGAATGTCGCCAAGCCGCCGAGCAGATGCCCCATCACCACGATCGGCATCACCAGCCAGATCACCGTCCACATGCCGAGCAATGCCTGGAACACGGCCATCGCGAGGGTGAGCGCGGCCAGGCGCGCGGAATCAGGCGGCATGCATGCCGCAGCACTAGCGTTGAATGATGGCGTGTTCGACCAGGTCAATGCGCCAGCGATGAGCAAGGCTTCGCCGGTCATCGCCAGCGCTCCGGCCGTCATGAATGCGCCGCCGACGTACAACGGAATCGAGCACGCGACCAGCACGCTCGCGCCGGCGACGATCGCGGATCCGCGCGGCCGCCTGCGCACCGCGAGCAGCGCGAGAACCAGCACCAGCACGCCGAGGGTTCCGGCCAGCATGCGATGGATCTGCTCGCGCCAGGCCTTGCCGGTTTCGACCGGTCGTGCGAAATGCGCATTCGCGTTGGCGATCTCATGCACCTGCGTGGGCCATGCGGCGTGGCCGTAACAGGTCGGCCAGTCGGGACAGCTCAGGCCGGCATTGGACAGGCGCACGAACGCGCCGAACACGATCACGCACAACGCGAGCGCGGCGGCGAGCCAGGCCAGTCGGTGGAAATGGCGATGCATGCTCATCGGCGCCTGCTTATCAAATTCCGGGACATCCTCATTCGCTAGCTCCGCCGCCGAGCAATTGTGCGAGATCGCGGCGCAGATCGCGCGGATTGAAACCGGGCGCATAGCGCAGGATCACGTAGCCGGTGGGATCGACGATATACACCGGAATCGCATCCGCATGCGCGGTGTCCGCAAGCCGCGCAGCGAAAGGCGGATCGGCGCTGAGCGGAATCAGCGCGCGAAATCCGGGGATCGACACCGCACCGACCCACAGCACCTGCACGTCATCGGCTTTCCTGCCCAGCCCGACCCAGATCCGCCGCAGCTTGTCGGCGAGCTGGTCGCAGGACGCGCCGCAGTCGGTCGGCGGCGCGACCAGCACGCGCCAGACGTGATCCTCGTGATGGAATTCGAAACGGCTGCCATCGGCGCGGGTGAAGCGCACGTCGCGCAGGTCGCGCACCGGATGCAGCAGTTCGCCGTAATTCTTCGTGCGTGCGGGCTGCCACCCGGCGTAATGCAGGTACAGCGCGATCGCGAACGGCGCGGTAAACAGCGCGGCGATCAGTAGCAGGATCCAGCGCGAGCGGGTTCGTGACGTCATTTTTTCTTCCGGCGGGAGACAACGATGGCGGCAATCAGTAGCGCGGCGGCCATCGCGAACCATTGCAGAGCGTAACCGCGATGGCGCTCCGGCGGCATCGCGCCGCTGAGTACGTCGAGGTCGCGTGCATAGCCAAGCTGCATCACCGGATCGAGTCGCAACACGCGTGGCGCGATCGGGTTCGACAAGTTCAACGCTGCCGCTACACGCACCGGTTCGAGGCGGGTCAGCAGCAAGGTTCCATCGGACTGGCGCTGGATCGCGTCGCCGCCGAGATTCAATCCGGCCGCAGGAGGGAGTGCGAGCAAGCCCTGCACGCGCCAGCTTCCCGGCAGCGCTGGCTCCGCAGGCAACTTACGATCCGGCGGCAGCGCACGCCAGCCGAGTTCGACCAGCAGCGCATGCCGCGCGGCATCCGGCTGGAATACGCGATACACGCGCACGCCGGGGCGACCTTCGCGACTCTGGTTGTCCAGTAGCACCACTGGTAGTGGCAGGAAATGACCGCTGCCGGCACTCCACGCATAGTCGATCGTGTCTGCTGCGGCGGTTTGTCTGTCGGTTTCGGCGGCCAGCGACAACGCATGGCGCACGTCGAGCACGCGATGGCTTTGCGCGATCAGCGCGTCCTTGAACTGCGCGCGATGCAGTTGCCAGAATCCCAGCCGCACGAAGCCCGTGATGCACGCCAGCGCAAGCAACCACAGCAAGCCGCGCTTCACGGCCGACGTTCCGGGCGCGATAATGCCGGTCTCGCGACGCTCAACGGGAACCCGCCATGCTGCAGAAACTCCTCATCATCGGGTTCCTCGTGGTCATCGTTTACAACCTCGGTGCCGGCCTGTACTACATGATGGTCGACAAGAGCGAGGACGACCGTATGGTGCGCTCGCTGACCTGGCGCATCGGGTTGTCCGTCGCGCTGATCGCGATCATCGCCATCGGCATCTGGACCGGCTGGATCAAGCCGCACAACATCGGCAACTGAAACCGGCGCATCTGTCGCCGCGTTGAATCGACCTTCGCAATACAAAGGGCCGGCAGCGCCGGCCCTTTGTTCGTGACGACTGGCGCCGTTGCGTTATAAAACGTACACGAACACGAACAAGCCCAACCACACCACGTCCACGAAGTGCCAGTACCACGCGACCGCCTCGAAGGCGAAGTGGTGATCCTTGCTGAAGTGGCCACGCAGGCAGCGGAACCAGATCACCGACAGCATGATCGCGCCCAGGGTCACGTGCATGCCGTGGAAGCCGGTGAGCATGAAGAAGGTCGAACCGTACACGCCCGAACCCAGGGTCAGGTTGAGGTGGGTGTAGGCCTCGATGTATTCGTGCGCCTGGAACCACAGGAAGCTCGCGCCCAGCGCGATGGTTGCGCCCAGCCAGATCAGCAGGTCCTTGCGGCGTCCTGCGCGCAACGCATGGTGCGCAATGGTGATGGTCACGCCCGAGGACAGAAGAATCAGGGTGTTGAGCAGTGGCACGCCCCACGCCGGGATGGTCTGGAAATGGCCGCCGATCAGGCCCGGCCCATTGGTCGGCCAGGCCGCGTCGTAACCGTTCCACAACACGTTGTTGGTCGCGATGCCCTTGCCGTCGCCGCCCAGCCACGGCACCGACAGCATGCGCGCGTAGAACAGCGCGCCGAAGAACGCGGCGAAGAACATCACTTCGGAGAAGATGAACCACATCATGCCCATGCGGAACGACACGTCCACCTGGTTGCTGTAGAGCTTGCGCAGGCTTTCGCCGATCACGTCGGCGAACCAGCGGAACAGGGTGAAGACCATCAGCGCCAGGCCGGTGAAGAACACCCACTTGCCCCAGGCGTTCTCGTTTACCCAATTCGCGACACCGAACATCGTGGTGAACATCGCGACCGAGCCGTAGATCGGCCAGCGGCTGCCGTGCGGCACGAAATAGGTGTGATCGTCGTGGGTCTGGGTCTGCGCCATGGCGGTGTCCGGTGCTGGTGCGTGATGCATGGGTGGATTATGGCGCTGATCGCGCGGCAAGGGCCTGGCCCTTTGTGGCCAACTGGGCGGTTGCAGCCTGGTTATTGTAGAACGTGTACGACAGGGTCAGCGTGGTGACATCGGCCGGGAGCGTTGGATCGACGTAGAAACGCACCGGCATCAGCTTCTGCTCTCCAGCCTGCAGGGTCTGCTGGGTGAAGCAGAAGCATTCGGTCTTGTGGAAATAGCTTGATGCCTGCGACGGGGTGAGCGACGGCGCGGCATTACCGACGATCGCATGATCGGATTCGTTCTTCGCCCAGTAGGTCGCATCGTACAGCTCGCCCGGATGCACCTGCATGCTGAGCCTGCTGGGATGGAACCCCCATTCCAACTCGGAGTTGACGTTACCGTCGAACTCCACGGTAACGATGCGCTTGGCATCCGCACTCATGCCCGCGACACGCTGCTGTCCGGTCGGGCCTTCCTGCAATTTGATGCCGAGAATCTTCTCGCAGGCGATGCGGTACACCGGCACCAGCGAGAACGTAAACACGAACGCGCCGGCCATCACCAGCGCGAGCCGCTTCACGAGCCTAGCGCTATCGTCCCTGCTTTTTTCGGGATTGTCGTCGTCAGCGCTCACTTGCCCAGCACTCCGCGCAGGATGAAACCGACATAGATCGCCACCGCGATCATGGCGAGTGTCCATACCGTACGAAGCGCGCGCGCGCGTCGCTGGTTCTGATCGATGCTGGCGGGCGACTCATTCATTCAGATCTTCGCAATCGAAGCAGATGCATTTGTTGAATCCGCGGCCATGGATGGTCGCTTCCAATTTCAATGACGCCAGGGACTGCGTCACGGTCGATCTCTACTATCTATCCCGGCGATCACGGATCGATCGCACCAACTAATGCGTGACATCACCGTGCGCGAGATCGCCATCGCGGATCACCGGCGGCGTGGTGAAGCTGTGGTGCGGCGGCGGCGACGGCAGGGTCCATTCCAGCCCGCGCGCGCCTTCCCACGAACGCGCTGCGGCTTTCACTCCACCGCGCGCCGTGCTCCACACGATGTACACGAACAGCAACTGGCTCAGGCCGAACGCGAAGCCGCCGATCGAGGAAATCATGTTGAAATCCGCGAACGCGACGTTGTAGTCCGGGATGCGGCGCGGCATGCCGGCGAGGCCAAGGAAGTGCTGCGGGAAGAACAGCACGTTCACGAAGATCGTGCTCAGCCAGAAATGCCACTGGCCGACTTTTTCGTTGTACATGTGGCCGGTCCACTTCGGCAGCCAGTAATACACGCCGGCCATGATCCCGAAGATCGCGCCGGTCACCAGCACGTAGTGGAAGTGGGCGACGACGAAGTAGGTGTCCTGGTACTGGAAGTCGGCCGGCACCATCGCGAGCATCAGCCCGGAGAATCCGCCGATGGTGAACAGGATGACGAACGCGATCGCGAACAGCATCGGCGTCTCGAAGGTCATCGAGCCGCGCCACATCGTCGAGACCCAGTTGAACACTTTCACCCCGGTCGGGATGGCGATGAGCATCGTCGACAAGCCGAACGCGGAGATCGCGACCGGCCCGAGTCCGGTGGCGAACATGTGGTGCGCCCACACGCCCCAACCCATGAAGCCGATGGCGATGCCCGAGAAGATGAC
>JANXZP010000169.1 GCA_025355485.1 Pseudomonadota bacterium | reverse complement strand
ATCGATGCCTTCCACGGCAGCAGCGTCGGTGCGCGCCATGATCACGAAGCCGGCATCGGTGCGCGCATCAACCGCCGACTTCACGCGATCGACCATCTCGTCCTTGGTGACGACTTCCTTGCCCGGGCGATGGCCGCAGCGTTTCTGCCCGACCTGATCCTCCATGTGCACCGCCGCAACCCCGACGCGCTCGAACGCGCGGATCGTGCGCGCGATGTTGAACGCCCCGCCCCAGCCGGTATCGATGTCCACCAGCAGCGGCATTTGCGTCGCATCGACGATGCGGCGCGCATCGGTGAGCACGTCTTCCATCGTGCTGATGCCGAGGTCGGGCATGCCCAGCGAATTCGCGGCGACGCCGCCGCCGGAAAGATACAGCGTCTTGTAGCCGACGCGCCTGGCCATCAGGCCCGCGTAGGCGGTGATCGCGCCCATCACCTGCAACGGCGATTCGGCCGCGAGGGCGGCACGGAAGCGTGCTCCGGTGGAAGCAGGCGCGCCTGAAGAATTCGAGCTCATGTCGGCTCCGGGGAAAGGGATATTTTAGCCGATTGTGGCGGCGCGGATCGCCATACGCTAACCGCGGGACGCGCGTGGTCCGATTTACCGTGCCGACGCTGGCGGAATCTTGTATTCGGCGATCGGCTGTTTCGTCAGCGCGACGAAGCGCGGATCGTTGCGGATCGGATCCCAGTACGGATCGAGCGCGAGTTCCGGCGGCGTAATCCCAGCTGGCATCGTCAGCAGGCCCGGCAGCATCGCGATCGCGGCGTCGCGCTCGCCGTGCTGCGCGTACACGATAGCGCGCACACGCAGCGTCTGTGCCGTCTCCAACGTATCGCCCTGCGCAAAAGTAACGGCTTGCTGCGCCAGCGCATCCGCCTGCTTCCAGTCGCCCAAGCCGGCGTAAACCAGCGGCGATTCAAGGTTGGAACGCCTCATCAGGCTCATGCTGCCGCTTCCTCCATTGGACTCGATGGCTTTGAGCAACCGCTCGAAATGCGCGCGCGCCTGGTCGCGTTGGCCCGACCAGCGTTCGGCCCAGGCGGCAGTAATCAGGATGTCAAAATCCGCATCGTTCCAGTTCGCGGCATCTTCGCGAAAGACCGGCGCCATGAGTGCGATCAAATCCGCGTAGCGTCGCCGGAACCGCATCTGCTGGCCTATGTACAGACGTTCGTAAAGGTCGCGGGAAGCCGCGGGAACCTTGGCGAGCCACGCGTCTGCGGCATCCAGATGCCCGAGGCTCTGTTCCAGGCCAGCCAGAACCGCGTTGACGGTGGCGTCGTTTGGCGCGACCTTCAGCGCCTGCATGAGGTATTCCCTGGCTTCGTCGAATCGACGCAGGTACACGAAAATCTCGGCGGCGCCCTGAATCAGGAGGGACACGTTGCGCGGATCGCGCGCGATCGCCTCGCGGAAATGCCCGATCGACTCGTTCCACAGGCTGATGCGCCGTTCGATGAACATCAGCTCGGAAAGAATGTCCAGGTCGCCCGGCTGCTTCTGCAACGCGCGCTGGTAGAAACCTCGCGCAGCGGCATAGTCGCGCCGCACGCGATAGAAATAGGCGCCTTGGGCGAGCAGACTTTCGGCCGCGTCGGGCTGCAGGCGCAATGCAGTGTCGGCAGCGGTGCGGATGGCGTCCGGGGTCGATCGCTTCACATCGCTGCCATTCTGAAACATGCCGCTCATCGAGACCGCCAGTGCGGCCCATGCCTGCGTATAGTTTGGGTCTTCGCGCACGGCCTGCTGGTAGAAATCGAGAGCGCGCGCGCCGGACGAAACCGTGAGGCCGTAGTTGTCTAGCGCCCGGCCGCGCAGGAACGCATCCAGCGCCGCGGGATTCTCCGTCCCTTTCGCTGCGACGACCTGTTTTTCCGCGCCGGTCAGCTGCGCCTTCAACGCATCGGCAACCGCCTGCGCGACCTCGCCCTCGACGCCGAAGATGTTGTCGAGCGTGCGGTCGTACGACTCCGCCCAGAGGTGCCTGTCGTCGCCCGCGCGGATCAACTGCACGTTGATGTGCACCGCGTTGCCGGCTTTCTGCACGCTGCCTTCGAGGATGTTGGCGACGCCGAGCTGCTGCGCGATCAGCTTGAGGTTGTCGGGATGGCTGGCGTATTTCTGCGTGGACATGCGCGAGATCACCCGCAGCGCACCGATCTTGGCGAGCTTGGTGAGGATTTCGTCCTGCATGCCGTCGGCGAAGTAGGCGTTGGCCTTGTCGTCGGAGAGGTTCTCGAACGGGAGGACGGCGATGGACTTGTCGGATACGGGAGCCGCCGCCTTCGGTGCGCCCGCTGGAGCGGTGGACGTCGCATCTTTCCGCGGCATGCGTTCGAAATGCCACAGCACGCCGCCACCGATCGCGAGCACCACCGTCAGGATCAGCAATTCGCGCGTCGTGGCTTTTTGCGCGCCCTTCTCGCCGTGGTACCAGGCAATAACGAGCGTGACGAAGAATCCGACCGCGAGCGCGATGGTGATGCCGCGCTGCACGCCTGCCGGCCAGTCGAACTGATGGCCGATGATGTCCGCGCCCTGCAGCA
>JANXZP010000164.1 GCA_025355485.1 Pseudomonadota bacterium | reverse complement strand
TTCGGCGAGGCTGACCAGGCCGAGCACGCGCCCCGCGCCCGGCTTGACCTCGAGCAGCCGGCCGGAACCGACGTCGAGATCGAGCGTGCCGTCGAGCGCCGAGAGGCGGAATGAGGTCGGCGATCCGGGCCAGCCGGCCTGTAATTTCGCATGCGTCTTGCCGGCGGCGACCACGCCCTTGAAACCGAATGCATCGAGCATCTTGCCTAGGCTGTCGGCGTGGAACTCGATTGCGAGCCGCGTGTGCGTACTCGCGCCACTGCGTGTCCAGTCGCCGCTCGCACTGACCGTTTGCGATTTCGCATTGGCATCGAGTTGGTCGATGTGCAGGCCCTGCGCGATCGGCCGCGTCTGCAACATCAGGTGACCGAGTTTCGCATCGCCGAAACGCAGGTCGGCGACATCCAGGTGGATCGGAGGCACCTTGGTCGGGTCGAGCTCTGCATCGCTGTCGGCTGGTGCATTGCGACCCGACGCGACCTGACCCGTTGCCGTGACGGCGGGCGCACCGGGCCAGTACAGACGATCGAACTGGCCGCGGATGCCGCGCGTCGGATCGATCGGCACGTTGATGCTTCCGGCCAGAACGTCGCCGTCGAGCCGCAGCGTGGTCGCGTCCGGCTGGCGCGTCATGCGCACGCGGGTGTCGGCGAAATGGCGACCGCCGAGCGCGAGGCTGTCGGCTTGCAGGTCGAGCGATTGCAAACCGCCGGAACCTTCCTTCGATTTGCCCGCATAAGCGATCCATGCTGCAGCATCGAGTTCCGGCACCTTGCCAGTGGCGACCAGTCCGTGCGCCGGCAGCGCACCGTTTGCGGCGGAGGTGCCGAACGCGATCAATCCGCGCAGCGCGGATTGCGCGTTGTCGTAGCGGCCGCGCAAGGCCATCAGTCCGCCGAGTTCGACATCGAGCTCGCCCGCATCGGCCGGCAGCAAGGTGTGGACTTGCAAGGCCAGCGCAGTGCCAGCCGGCTTGTTCAACGGCGCCGGCAATGCGAGTTCGATGCCCTGCAAATCCGAGCGTACGCTCAGTTGCGATGGCTCGACCTTGTTGTTGCCCGAGTCCGGAACCAGCACGCCGATCGTCCACATCGCGCGACCGATCAGGATCGGCTTCAGCCAATCCAGCGCCGCCGAATGCTGCAGCAAGGTCGCGGCGGGAAAGTTGCCGCGCAGTTCGGCCGACACCGCGGTCGCTGGATTGCCGGTGGCGGCGCCGATCGCGAGCCGTAACGTACCCGGGTCGCCGTTGACATGCACCGCCAGCGTATCGGCGAGTACGCCGCCCTGGTCGTAGTGGATGCGTCCGTCGACGTCGGTGAACTCCAGGTTCCAGCGGCTGTCGCTCAGTCGCGCGTGGCTCAATTGCACGTCGCCATCGAGGGTGCGCTCGCCGAGTTCGTGCTTGAGCGGCTGCAGCAGATGCAGCGACACGCGCTGGGCATCGCCCTGCACGTCGAGCGCGGCGAAACTCGCGCCGTAGCGCTTGTTCAATGGACTCTGCCGCAGCAGCGCGAGCAATTGCCTGCCGTTGCCCACGGCATCCATGTGCACGTCGAGGATCGGCTGTTTGAAGTTCGTAATCTCGACCGTAGCCTGCGGCGCCGGGATTCCGAGAATGGCCGCGCTACCATCGAAGCGCATGCCTTCGTCGACGAAGGCCAGTCGTCCGCTCAGCTGTTCGGCGCGCGGCCACTCCGGATGGAAACGCACCAGCGCATTGCTGAGGTCGGCGACGGCCTCGAAGCGGCCCTCGTTGTGGCGGAACGGCCAATCATCCAGGTCGCCCGACACCAGCACGTGCGCGCCGGCCAACTCGCCGCCCTCGAGCGCGCGTTCCAGCCATTCGACCACGCTCGCCGGCATCCGGTTACGGATCAGATAGCGCCGCGCCGCGCTCAGATGGGCCGGCTGCATCGTGCTGGACAGATCCATCCGCGGGCGCGTGCCGTCGCCATCGAAACGCAGTGCGAGCCGCGTATCCAGATCGATGTCGGCGTTGTGCGCGCGCAGGTGCGAGGATTCCAGCGTCCACGCCGCGCCGTCGCGCCACGCGGTGAGGTTCCCTTCGAGATCCATCGGCAAGGGTTCGCCGAATGCCGGAGGCCATAGCACGCGCAGCGCATGCGGCGCCGGTTTTTGTGGAGTCAGATCGAGCGAGATCGCGTCGCGGTCGAAACGCAGCGTGCCGTTGAGTCCCTGCAGCGCGGGAATTTCACCGACCGGCTTCCAGCCCGCATCGTCGAGTACCGCGCTACCGCGCATCGGACCGCCGAGCCGGCCCTCGACGCGCAGCGAACTCAGTTGCAGGCGCGGTGCGGCCTGCGACAACCAGCCGCGCAGCCCCTGCGGCGCGCGCTCGCTGAGCATCGCGATCGAGAGCAGGCCGCCGATGTCCGCATGCGGGGCGATGAGCGCGATCGTTCCCGCTTCCTGCAATGCCAGTCCATCGAGCGTGTCTGTGCCGGCCACCGTACGCAGGCGCAGCGTCGGCGCCACCGCGCGCCAGCCGCCATCGACCGAATCCCAACGTGCGGTCATCGCCAAGCCGGCGAGATCCACTTGCGGCAGTAGCGTGCGGCCCTGATCCGTGATCGGCACGAGACCGCGCAACACCACATCGTGCAGATCGGTATCGGCCTGCACCGACACCACGCGGCGATCCTTCAACGTGGTCCACAATCCGACCCTGCCGCGCCCAGCCGCGGCTTCGACGCCGGCGTACGCCAGCAGCGGCGACCACGGCGCGAGATCGACATCCTTGCCGCCCATCCATAGCTGGCCGTTGTTGTCGCGGCGATCGAAGTCGAGTACGGCATACAACGGCGGTCCATGGCTGGCCCACGCACGCACGCCGACGCGCACGCGATCCTCGCTGACGCGCAAGCGCACATCCACGCGTGGCGAGCTAAACGCGATGCCCAGATCCGGCGCGCGCACGGTCAGCTTCGCATCGGCGACCTGCAACTCGCCGAGGCCTTCGAGATCGTGCAACGGATTCTGATTGCTGGTCGTCTTCGATCCCGACAGGCCGACGAAATGCCATTGCCCGGCAGCGTCGCGCTCCAGCGTCAGGGCCAACCCGCGCAGGCGCAGTTCGGTGAATGGATGATCGGGAAACCACCCCGAATACATCGCGACCAGCAGTTCGGCGCGATCGACATCAAGCTGGTGCTTGCCGGCGCCGATGCGCACGTCGTACAGAGTGAATACCGGGCCGCGCCGCGTCCAGTGCGCTTCGGAGCGCGCGAAATGCACCGGCCTGCCGGCGCGCTCGATCAGCCATGCGGCGATCTTGTCGGGATGCTTCTGTACCAGCGGCAGCAGGCGGTCGGCGACCGCGACCGCGATCGCCAGCAGGATCACCACCAACGCGCCGGTGTAGAACAGGCCGCGCCGCGCGTGCCGCACTCCGCGACGGAAAGGAGTCGGCATTCAGTTGCTCCGCAGGAGCCTAAAGCAGCACGACATCGTACTGCTCCTGCTGGCACTGCTCGTCGGCCTGGAAGCGGATGCTCTTGCCGAGGAATTCCTCGAGCTCGGCCACCGCCGACGATTCCTCCTCCATCACCCGCGCCACCACTTTCGGCGCGGCGATCACCAGCAATTGCGACGCGTCGAACTGGCGCACCGCGCGGGTGATCTCGCGGAAAATTTCATAGACGACGGTTTCGGCGGTGCGCAGGCTGCCGCGACCCGAACACGTCGGGCACGGCTCGCAGAGCTGGCGCTCGAGGCTTTCGGTGGTGCGCTTGCGGGTCATCTCGACCAGGCCCAGTGGCGAGAACTCGTGCACGCCGGTGCGTGCGTGGTCGCCGGACAGCGCCTTTTCGAGTGTGCGCATGACCTGCCTGCGATGTTCGTGATCCGCCATGTCGATGAAATCGATGATGATGATGCCGCCAAGGTTACGCAGCCGAAGCTGACGCGCGACCGACTGGGCCGCTTCCAGGTTCGTGCGATAGACGGTTTCCTCCAGGTTGCGCTGGCCGAGGAAGGATCCGGTGTTCACGTCCACCGTGGTCATCGCCTCGGTCTGGTCGATCACCAGGTAGCCGCCGGATTTCAGCGGCACGTTTTTCTGCAACGCGCGCCGGATTTCATCCTCGACGCCGTACAGGTCGAACACCGGACGCTCGCCCGCGTAGTGCTCGATGCGCTCGACCAGGGTCGGCATGAACCGGCCGACGAAATCCTGCAGGCGCTCGACAGTTTCTCGCGAATCCACCCGCACTTTTTCAATGGCGTCGTGCATCAGGTCGCGCATCGTGCGCAACGGCAGCGGAAGGTCTTCGTAGATGCGTTGTCCGACCTCGGCCTGCTGCGTCGCGGTGCCGATCATGTCCCACGCGCGGCGCAGGTAGGCGACGTCGTCGGCGAGCGCGCCCGCTTCGCAACCTTCGGCATTGGTGCGCACGATGTAGCCCTGCGACGATCCGTCGGTCAGCTCGGTCATGATGGTTTTCAGGCGCTGGCGCTCGGCCTCACCCTCGATGCGCGAGGACACGCCGAGCACGCGCACGTGCGGCAACAACACCAGGTAGCGCGAAGGAATGCTCAGTTGGGTGGTCAGTCGTGCGCCCTTGCTGCCGATCGGATCCTTCACCACCTGCACCACGATCTGCTGGCCTTCGTGCAGCAGTTCGTTGATCGCCGGCACTGGCAGCAAGGTCGCGCTGTCGTCGGCGTCGGTCGCGACCTGCGGCGCACGGAAGATATCGGATGCGTGCAGGAACGCCGCGCGCTCCAGGCCCACGTCCACGAACGCGGCCTGCATCCCCGGCATCACCCGCTGCACGCGGCCCTTGTAGATGTTGCCGACGTAACCGCGGCGCCCAGCGCGCTCGATCTGCACTTCCTGCAACATGCCATTCTCGACCAGCGCGACGCGGGTCTCGCGCGGAGTGACGTTGATCAATATCTCGCTCATCGCGCGCCTTTGGATGGATCGACTTTGATTGGATACAGCAGATCGACCCGGCCGAACGCGCGCACCAGCTCGGCGGTCTCGAACAACGGCAGTCCCATCACCCCGGAATAACTGCCGGAAAGGTGTTCGATGAACATCGCGGCACGGCCCTGGATCGCATAGCTGCCAGCCTTGCCGCGCCACTCGTCGGTTGCAACATACATCGCTATCGCCTCCGCGTTCAGTGCGGCGATGCGCACTTCGGATCGCGTCATCGCATGCAATTCGCGACCCGCGCTGAGCAGCCACACCGCACTGATCACGCTGTGCGTGCGGCCGGCGAGTTCGCCCAGCATGCGCGCGGCTTCGCCCGCGTCGGCAGGCTTGCCGAACACGCGGTCGTCGAGCACGACTTCGGTATCGGCGCCGAGCACCAGCGCACCCGGATTCGCCATCACTTGCAGCAGGCCCGCGCCGGCCTTCTCGCGCGCGACCCGGCTGACGTAGTCGTGCGGGGACTCGCCGGGCAGGCGCGACTCGGGTACGACGACGTCGAGCAGGCCCGGTTCGATGCCGATCTGGCGCAGCAGTTCGAGCCGGCGTGGCGATTGCGAAGCGAGGTAGAGCATCGTGCAAGCATAACCGTTGGGCGACCACGATCTGGCAGGCACACGATGGGCACATGTTCGGATTGCGTTAATTCGCCGCGCGTATATCAAGATGCTTTCATGACACTTGACAACCGTGCAATCCAAATCCTATAAGTTCGGTCTGAATTATGTTGACCATGAAAGCCAAGTACGCCCTGCGCGCTCTCTGCGCCCTTGCCTCAGCTCATCCCGAGCTGCTGCAGGCGCGCCAGATCGCGATCGACGCCGACGTGCCGGAAAAGTTCCTGGAGTCGATCCTGGTCGAATTGCGCAAGGCCGGGATCGTGGCCAGCAAGCGCGGCGCATACGGCGGGCATACGCTCGCGCACGCCGCCGAAAAGATCATGGTCGGCGACATCATCCGCGCACTCGACGGTCCGATCGCGCCGATCCGTTGCGCCAGCGTGACCGCGTATCGCGCCTGCACCGATTGCCCTGACCCGGACGCCTGCGCGCTGCGCGCGCTGATGGGCGATGTGCGCGACGCGATGTCCGAAGTGGTCGACCACCGCAGTCTGCAGCAACTCGCGCAGGAAACCCGGCGACTGGAACGCAAACGCAGTCGCGCCGCCAACAAGGAGAGTCGACGGTGAACAACAGGAATCCGCTGAACCATATTGTGAAACTGCTCATCGTCACGATGCTGACTCTTGGCGCCAGCGCCGCGATCGCGAAAAGCGTCAGCCTGCTCAACGTCTCCTACGATCCCACCCGCGAGTTGTACCGCGACGTCAACGCCGCGTTCGCGAAGGACTGGAAATCGCGCGGCGGCGACGATGTCGACATCAAGATGTCGCACGGCGGTTCCGGCAAGCAGGCGCGCGCGGTGATCGACGGCCTCGAAGCCGACGTGGTGACGCTCGCGCTGGCCGCCGATATCGACGCGATCGCCAACAAGGGCAAGCTGCTGCCGGCCGACTGGCAGAAACGACTGCCGAACAACAGCGCACCCTACACCTCGACGATCGTTTTCCTCGTGCGCAAGGACAATCCGAAGAAGATCCACGACTGGTCCGACCTGGTGCGGCCCGGCATCGCGGTGATCACGCCGAATCCGAAAACCTCCGGCGGCGCGCGCTGGAACTATCTCGCCGCATGGGTGTGGGCCGCGAAGGCGTACAAGGGCGACAGCACGCGAGTGCTCGACTACATGAAAAAGCTCTATGCCAACGTGCCGGTGCTCGATACCGGTGCGCGCGGCTCGACCACGACCTTCGTCGAACGCGACATCGGCGATGTGCTGATCGCGTGGGAGAATGAGGCGCAGCTCGCGCTCGCCGAATCGAAGGACAAGGGTTTCGAAATCGTGTCGCCGAGCGTGAGCATCCGTGCCGAGCCTCCGGTCGCGGTCGTCGACGACGTGGTCAAACGCCACGGCACGCAGAAAGTCGCGCAGGCCTACCTGCAATTCCTCTACACCGCGCAAGGGCAGACGATCGCCGCGAAACACGGTTTCCGTCCGGCGCTGCCGCAACTGGTCGATGCGTCCCTGCTCAAGGCGTTCCCGCCGATTCCGGTGGTGACGATCGACGCCGCGTTCGGTGGATGGAAGAAGGCGCAGGCGCAGCACTTCGACGATGGCGGTTACTTCGACCGCATCTACGCGGGCGGCGCGCGTTGAGTCTCCCTTCCGCTCTGCGCATGCGCGGCATACGACAGGCCGGACCCTTGCCCGGGCTGCCGTTTGCGCTCGGGCTGAGCCTGGTCTGGCTCGGCCTGATCGTGCTGCTGCCGCTGTCTGCGCTGCTCCTGAAAGCCGCGACGCTTGGCGCGGGCGGATGGCTGAAGGTGCTGACCGATCCGCGCGTGCTCACCGCGCTCAGGCTCAGTTTCGGAACGGCGCTAGCCGCGGCCTTGTTCGACACCCTCGTCGGCGCACTGATCGCATGGGTGCTGGTGCGCTATCGCTTTCCGGGCCGCGCGTTCTTCGATGCGCTGGTGGATCTGCCGTTCGCGCTGCCAACCGCGGTCGCCGGCATCGCGCTGACCGCGTTGTACGCGGGCAATGGCTGGATCGGTCACTGGCTTGCGCCGCACGGAATCAAGGTCGCGTACACGCCGACCGGCATCGCGGTCGCGTTGGCTTTTGTCGGATTGCCGTTCTGCGTGCGCACGTTGCAACCGGTGCTTCAGAGTCTCGGCGCCGAACTCGAGGAAGCTGCAGCATCGCTGGGCGCAACGCGCATGACCACCGTGCGTCGCGTGCTGCTGCCGCCGCTGCTGCCGGCGATGCTGACTGGGTTCGCGCTCGCATTCGCGCGCGGCGTCGGCGAATACGGTTCGGTGATCTTCATCGCGGGCAACATTCCGAAGGTATCCGAGATCGCGCCGCTGCTGATCGTGATCAAGCTCGAACAATACGATTACGCGGGCGCCGCGGCGGTGGCCACGCTGATGCTCGCGCTGTCGTTCGTGCTGCTGCTGCTGTTGAACATGCTGCAGAAGAAGGTGGCGCATGGCCGTCACGACTGAAGCCTCCACCCATCCCGTGCTGCGCGAACCGGCATGGCTGCGTTGGATCCTGATTGCCGCGTGTGTGGCGCTGCTCGCCGTCATCGTACTGCTGCCGCTCGTGGTCGTCGCGGTCGAGGCGCTGCGGGCAGGATGGGGCACGTACCTGACCGCGATCGTCGATGCGGACACGCGCTCGGCGATCAAGTTGACGCTATTCGTCGCGGTGATCAGCGTCGCAGCGAATGGTGTGTTCGGGCTGGCCGCGGCGTGGGCGATCACCAAGTTCCGTTTCCGCGGCAAGCGCCTGCTGCTGACCCTGATCGACCTGCCGTTCTCGGTCTCGCCGGTGGTGTCGGGCCTGGTGTTCGTGCTGCTGTTCGGCGCGCAGGGCTGGTTTGGTTCGTGGTTGCGCGAACACGACATCCACATCGTGTTCGCGACACCGGGCATCGTGCTCGCGACGATCTTCGTGACCTTCCCGTTCGTCGCGCGCGAACTGATTCCGCTGATGCAGCAACAAGGCCCGGACCAGGAGGAAGCCGCATCCTCGCTCGGCGCTGGCGGCTGGACCGTGTTCCGCCGCGTGACCTTGCCGAACATCCGCTGGGCGCTGCTGTACGGGCTGCTGTTGTGCAGCGCGCGCGCGATGGGCGAGTTCGGCGCGGTGTCGGTGGTGTCCGGCCACATCCGCGGGCTGACCAACACGTTGCCGCTGCAAGTCGAAATCCTCTACAACGAATACAGTTACGCGGCGGCATTCGCCGTGGCGACGTTGCTGGTGATGTTGGCCTTGCTCACGCTTGCGCTCAAACTCTGGCTGGAATCGCGCCACGCCGATGCGCTCGCGCGGCGTCGCGGCAGACACTAGGAACAGCTCATGGACATCGGCATCGAAGGATTGCACAAGCGTTTCGGCACGTTCCCCGCGTTGCGCGGCGTGGATCTGTGGATCGCGTCGGGCGAACTGCTCGCGTTGCTCGGGCCATCGGGTTCGGGCAAGACGACCTTGCTGCGCACGCTGGCCGGTCTCGAGGAACCCGACACGGGGCGCATCCTGTTCGGCGAGCGCGATGCGACCCGCCTGAGCCTGCGCGAGCGCCGCGTCGGCCTGGTGTTCCAGCATTACGCGCTGTTCCCGCATCTGTCGGTGTTCGAGAACGTCGCATTCGGACTGCGTTCGCGGCGGCGACGCGAACGGCCCAAGGCCGCGGAGTTGAAACGCCGCGTGCTCGAACTGCTCGACCGCATGCAGATCGGCGAACTGCGCGAACGCCTGCCCGACCAGCTCTCCGGCGGACAGAAACAGCGCGTCGCACTGGCGCGCGCGATGGCGATCGAACCTTCGGTGCTGCTGCTCGACGAACCGTTCGGCGCACTCGATGCCAAGGTGCGCATCGAATTGCGACGCTGGCTGCGGCACATCCACGACGAGACCGGTTACACCACCGTGTTCGTCACCCACGACCAGGAAGAAGCGCTGGAACT
>JANXZP010000163.1 GCA_025355485.1 Pseudomonadota bacterium | reverse complement strand
TTCGTGAGGCGACCAGGAACCGCCGGTGACCGCAGCCTGGATGCGCAGCCGGTAGTCGCCAGCGCGAAGATTGGTGAACTGCACGCTGGTGTGTTCGCCGATATCGCTCCAGGCCGAGTCATAGCCTTCGAGCAGGTAGCGGTACTGGATGCGCTTGGGCAAGTGGTAGTTCAGCGCGAAAAAACGCACGTCGAGCTTGCGCGTGTCGGGAGTCAGATCAAGCGTACCGTTGGCGGCCACCACGAGATCGTCGACACGAACTTCCTCGAGCAGGGTTTGCGGAGGTCCGCTGCGGTAATCGGTCAGGCGCTCGGGATGGACTTGCGCGATCCCGCGCGCGGTCGCCACCCACACGCTGCCATCGGACAACAGCGAGACCGCGGGACTCGATCCGCCATTGCACTGCGAACTCGGCATGCCATCGGATTCGCCGAACAGATCGGCGGCCACACTTGCCGCGCGCCCATCCGCCACCGCGGTCGCCTGCGCGTGGCCGATGCGCACCAGCCCGCCGGGCGTGGTCAGCCACAGACTGCCCAATCGATCGGCCACGACCGCGTACACGGTATCCACCGGCAAGCCCTGTCCGCTCGCCAGCACGCTGACCTTGCCATCCTTCCATCGCAGCAGGCCACGGTCGCTCGCGATCCAGACCGCGCCGTCGGCATCGCCCATGAAGCCGTACACAGTCTGCACCATGCTCTGCACCGGCAGCGGCACCTTCACAAACCGCTCGCCGCTGCGATACGCCACGCCGTTGGCTGTGCCGATCCACAGGCGGCCGGCGCCATCGCGATGCAATCCGAGAATCGCATCGTTGGGCAAGCCATCGGCGACCGTGTACGCGCGCGCCGCGTTCCTGCCCTGTTGCACCAATCCCTTGCCGGTGGCGATCCACAACGTGCCATCGGGATCTTCGAGGATGCCGCGCACCAGATCCGACGGCAGCCCGTGCTGGTGATCGAGTACGCGATCGACGCGGCCGTGCGACACATGCATGGCACCACTCGCGCTGGTGCCGACCCAAAGGCCACCATCGTTGGCTTGCGCCAGCGCGAGGATGGTCTGGCTGGACAGGCCATCGTCGGCGATGCGCGACATCTGTCCTTCGTGGAACCGCTGCAAACCCCTGTGGGTGCCGATCCAGACATCGCCATCGGCGATCTCCAGCACGCCATGCACGTTCTCGTCCGACAAGCCTTGTTCCTTGCCCAGCGCGCTGAATGGCGTATCGCGCAGGCGCAGCAATCCCTGGTTGCCGCCGACCCAGATGCTGCCGTCGTCGCCGCGCAACAAGGCATTGACCTGCCAAGCGCGATCGGGATTCTCTGCGCGTACGGATTCGCTGCGTCCATCACGCACCAGCAGCAACCCATGTTGCGACGTGCCGATCAGCGCGCGACTGGCCGAGTCCGGCAGGATCGCCAGCACCACGTCGTCGAATGTATCCGGCGTCATCTTCTCGAACTGGTGTTCGCCGTAATGTTGCCGATAGGTGCCAACCTGGGTGCCTACCCACAGCGCCTGATCCTGCGATTCGGCCAGCGCGCTTACCGCGCCGGACGGCAACAGGCCTCCGCTGACGCTGATGGTCTCCACCTGCTCATCGACGATCCGCGCAAGCCCGGCCGACGTGCCGACCCACACGCTGCTGTCGTGCATCACCAGCAGGCTGAGCACGCGATCGGAAGGCAGACCGTTGCGGCTGTCGAAATGCAGCTTGCGCCGGTGGCCATCGAAAAGATCCAGTCCGCCGCTCGCACTAGCCACCCACAACCTGCCCCTGGAATCCTCCTGCGACGCGACGATGGTGTCCTGCGACAGACCACCATCGATTCCCGCCCTCGCGGTCCAGTAGCCCTGGTGCAGGAAACTCAGGCCGCCGCGCGCGGTGCTGATCAGCAGCGAGTTGTCGCGACCGATCGCGATATGGCGGATATCGTTGTCGTGCAATTCCTGCACCGAGCCGCGGTCGTGATAGACGAACTCGCTGCCGTTGAAACGCGCCAGGCCATCGGGCGTGCCGATCCACAGATAGCCATCGCCGCTTTGCGCGAGCGCGTTGACCTGATCGTTCGGCAAGCCGGCCCGTTGCGTCCAGGCCTCGCGCGCCCAGGTAGCCATTGGCTTGCGGTCCGGCTGCTGCGCACACGTTTCTCCAGCCAGCCACCCGAGCAGCACGATGGCGACGAACAATACGCATCGCAATCGGCGGGTTGCATTCATGGCCGTTGCATCACCCAGGCAGCTCGCCGCCGAGCCTGCCCATGAACTGGCGGTAGTAACGCAACTCGGCAACCGAATCGCGGATGTCGCTGAGCGCGGTGTGCGCCGATTCCTTGGTGAATCCTTTCGGAAGTTCGGGCGACCAGCGCCGCGCGAGTTCCTTGATCGTGCTCACGTCGAGGTTACGGTAGTGGAAATAGCGTTCCAGCCGTGGCATGCCCCTGGCGAGGAAACGGCGATCCTGGCAGATCGAATTACCGCAGATCGGCGACTTGTTCGCGGGAATCCATTGCGCCAGGAATTCCACGGTCAGCGCTTCGGCGGTCGCGGCTGATATCGTCGAATCCAACACGCGCTGCCAGAGGCCCGACTTCGTGTGCTGGTTACGGTTCCAGTAGTCCATCGCCTGCAGCCGTTCAAGCGGATGCTGGATTGCAAGCTCCGGCCCTTCGGCCAGCAGATTCAGGTCCTTGTCGGTGACCAGGGTGGCGATCTCGAGGATCGAATCGCTATCCGGGTCCAGCCCGGTCATTTCCAGGTCGATCCAGATCAGGTGGTCGTCGTTGACGTTCGGCATGGATACGCACTGGCATGAACTGCGTGCATCATAACGTCCCCGACCCGCCGGAGCGTGCCATGCCATTGCCGATCGCCCCCGATATCAGCCACTACGCGGTGGTGTCGGCGATGATCACCCCGGCCTTTTTCCTGACCGCGACGAGCTCGCTGCTCGCGACCTCGAACGCGCGGCTGTCGCGGGTCGTGGATCGCATGCGGGTGGATATCGCGGAGCTGCGACGCAGCGACGCCGAGCACCTGCAGGATGCGCTGCGTGAACGCGTCGCCCAGCATCGCAAGCGCTCGCGACTGGTGCTGGCCGCGTTACGCCTGCTTTACGGATCGGTAACCGCGTTCGTCGGCACCAGCATGGCGATCGCGGCCGACAGCGTGTTCACCTGGCACATCGACCTGCTGCCGATCACCCTGGCGATGCTCGGCGTGCTGCTGATGTTCGTCGCATCGTTGTGCCTGGGCAAGGAAGCGAGCATGGCGCTGGGGATGCTCGAAGAAGACCTGGAGCGGCAGCTCGCGCGCGATCGGCCAGACTGACCGAAAGCGCGGCGAATGGTTTCAGTCGACCGGCTTACTGCGCTTGCGCTTGAAATACGCGGTCAAGCGTTCGCCGGCTTCCTCGGCCAGCAACCCGCCCTGCTTGTCCACGCGATGGTTGTGGCGCGGATCGGCGAGCAGGTCGAACACACTGCCAGCAGCGCCGGTCTTGGGATCGGAGGCCGCGTATACGATGCGAGCAATCCGCGCATGCACCATCGCCATCGCGCACATCGCGCACGGTTCCAGCGTCACGTAGAGCGTACAGCCGACCAACCGATGATTTCCGATTGCCTTGCCGGCCTGGCGCAATGCGACGATCTCTGCGTGCGCGGTCGGATCGTGGTCGGTGATATTGCGGTTTGAACCTTCGCCTAGCAGGACGCTATCGGCACCGATCACAACCGCGCCAACCGGAATCTCGTCGTCCTCGCGCTCGGCGAGCTCGGCAAGTGCAAGCGCGTGGAGCATCCAGCGTTCGTCGTCGGCCACACTCACGTTCACTCCCACTCGATCGTCGCAGGAGGCTTGCCACTGATGTCATAAACAACGCGAGAAACACCGCGTAATTCATTGATTATCCTGCGTGAAACTGTGTCAAGAAACTCGTATGGCAGATGCGCCCATTGCGCGGTCATGAAGTCGATGGTCTCGACCGCACGCAACGCGATCACCCATTCGTAGGCGCGCGCATCGCCGACTACGCCGACCGATTTCACCGGCAGAAAGACCGCAAATGCTTGGCTGGTCTTGTCGTAGAGATCTGCGCGCCGCAATTCCTCGATAAAGATCGCGTCGGCCTTGGCCAGCAGCTCGGCGTACTCGGCCTTGACCTCGCCGAGGATGCGCACGCCCAGGCCCGGCCCCGGAAACGGATGCCGATAGACCATCTCGCGCGGCA
>JANXZP010000142.1 GCA_025355485.1 Pseudomonadota bacterium | reverse complement strand
ACCCGGCTGCATGTGACGGCCAAGTGAACAACCTGCATCGAACGTGCCAAATCAGCTGCGCTCTGCGAGCCCGCAACGCCATCGGTGCAGGCCTGCGGCAGTGTCGGCGGATCCAACCGGGACACAAAGAAAGGGCCGCACGAGGCGGCCCTTTCGGCTCAAGCTGTCAAGGAAGCATTACTGACACTTGCAGCTGCTGGAGCACCACTTCTGTGGGAGGTTGCTACTAACGCAATGCCATTCGATGCTGCCGGCATTGGTGACTGCAGAGAACTGGAGGGTCATGGCGTTGATCTTGACATTGGCCTTACTAGTGCCGCCAGCGGCGTAGGCCGCAGTGATGACGCCATTCTTGGTGCCGACATTGATCGAGCTCACGTACTGGCCCTTGATCGAGGCCGCCGTTGAAAGACCGGCGGAGACGTTGAGGCTCGGGAACTTGCCGTTGTTCTGGTAGTACTCGGCCATGGCGGTCTTGACGCCGTCGGACAGCGCGGAACCTTCCGAAACCTGCGAGCGGATGACGTAGTCCTGGTACTGGCTGATGGCGATGGCGGCCAAGATCGCAATGATGGCGACCACGATCATCAACTCGATCAGGGTGAAGCCTTTCTGGATATTCTTCATGGTGTACCCCTAGGGTGATGGACGAAACTCTCACGTGCACCGACCCCAGCTTTCCCGTCCATTGGTCGGCGTAGGCTGTGAACGTGCGTGTAAAACATTGCACCATCCATGCCAAAGAGTCCAGCGCGGAAAGTGTGAATAACGAAGCGCTTCATGCGTCGGATGCGGGTCCCCGCATGACGCATTAGGTCATGGATGCACAGCACTGGCGCAGGGCGTCACTAAGTGACGTAATACGGCAGTTATGGCACAACGCAACTTCAAGGGGCGTGCAAAGGCATTTCCTGTTCCATGGCGTCGTTGCCAACACGCCTTGACCGCCACAACGCCACGCCAGCCAGGACCGCCAATGGATACAACAAGGGCCTGAAAGGAACGCCATAGCGAGGAAACGGCGCGCCGATCATGTGGAAGCCGATCGCATACAGGATGACCAGCGATACCAGTCGCCCAGCGATCAACAACTCACCGCTCAATCCCCAGCGTCGTGGGCGCCACCAGGGCATGCACGCGCCGATCAAGCCCAACAACATCAGCGGCCAGTGCAGCACGTATGCCACGTTGCGCAGTAGCACGAACCGCGGGTCGTCGCGATACGGAGTGCGCTTGACCGGATAGACGAAAACGTCGCCGCCATCGTGCGCCTTGTTCGATTCGAGGCTCGTCCACGACAGGAAAAATCCCGGTTTCCCGATCAGATACCAGCGTGCGGTGGTGATGGGTTCGTTCCTGAAGTTTTGTGCGATGTGGGCGAGCGCATTCGACAAGCTGCCGGAGATACGGCCTGCGTCAGGGTCGTAGGCATACGGGTTGGGGTAGGTGAGTGGGTTGTTCTGGTACATGAAGTTCGGATACGAACCTTGCATCAGGAATTGCACCATCAGGCTGGGCTGGCCGCTCTGGTCCGGCAAAGTTGCGTTGCGGACCAGCCATGGCGACATCGCGATTGCAAAGCCGAGAAACACCAGCAGCACACGGGTTCGCCAGGCGTTGAGGCGCGGAATCACCAGCACCGCGAACACAGCCAGCACCGGAAGGAACTCCACCGTCGGCCTGACCAGGCTGCACAGGCCGCAGAGCAATCCGGTCACCACAAATGGCCATCGCCTTGCGGACTCCATCGACCATAGCAGTCCGAGCATGGATGCAAGCAACAGGAAAAAAAACAGCGATTCGGTGAGGATATACGTGCTGGCGACAGCGAGGTGTGGGCTGATTGCAGTCAGCAAGGCCGCAACACAGGCCCAGCGGCGTCGCATGAATCGGGTCGCGATCAGGTACATCATCCACACCGATGCAACGCCAAGACCCGCCTGCACGAGCATGACCCTTCCCAGGAAGTCCATGCTGGGTTCCGGATGGCCATGCAATCGCAGGAACAGTGGATATCCGGGCGATCGATACGCATCCGGAGGTGGTGCTTGCGGATGTTGTTCCGGCGGGAAGGTCACTGTCCTCGAATACACCCCGTAATGATCGAGGTTGTATGCCGACAGGAAGTAGGTGGATGCATCCGCAGCCAACGGATTCCAGGTCTCGGTGCGAGCCACGACCGTGAACTGGATCCAGGCCGACAACAGCAGGATCAGCAGCAGTGGAATCTTCGAAATGAAACGGTGACTGCGGCTTGGCGATGCCCCGGAAGCGACTTGCTCGATCATTCCATTCCCAGTTTCTTCAGCTTGTAGCGCAGCGCGCGGAAGGTGATGCCGAGCTTGGCGGCGGCCTTGGTCTTGTTGTATCGGCATTCTTCCAGCGCACGGGTGATCGCGTCGCGCTCGAGTTGCTCGATATGCCTGGGCAGGCCGTCGCCGTTGCTGTTACCGGCGGGCATGCGGAACACCGGGTGCTCGCCGGTGACGTGCAGCGCGGCGGCCGCAGCGAAGGTTCCGGCCGCGCGCGTCGTTTGCGTGGCCTGCGGCGCAAGGGGGGTGGGCAGGCGCAGGTCGCTGCGATGGATCTGTTCGCCCTCGCACAGCGCTGTGGCGCGTTCCAGGATGTTTTCCAGTTCGCGTACATTGCCGGGGAAGGGATATTCGCGCAGCGCCTGCAATGCGTCGGCGTCCAGTTGCGGCAGCGTTTCGCCGGCTTCGGCAGAAAGCCGCTTGAGGATCGAGTCGACCAGCAACGGGATGTCGTCGGCGCGTTCGCGCAATGCCGGCACCCGCAGCTCGATCACGTTCAGCCGGTAGAACAGGTCGTGGCGGAAGCGGTTGTCGGCGACCAGTTGCGCGAGATCCTTGTGGGTGGCCGAGAGGATGCGCACGTCCACCGGCACTTCGATCGATGCGCCGACCGGCCGCACCGATTTTTCCTGGATCACGCGCAGCAGCTTGACCTGCATGTGCAGCGGCAGTTCGGCGACCTCGTCGAGGAACAGGGTGCCGCCGTTGGCGGTCTGGAACAGTCCGTCCTTGTCGATGTGCGCGCCGGTGAAACTGCCTTTCTTGTGGCCGAAGAATTCGCTCTCCATCAGCTCGGCCGGAATCGCGCCGCAGTTGACTGGTACGAACGGACCCTTCGCACGCGGACCCTGTTCGTGGATGAGCCTGGCGACGCGCTCCTTGCCCGAGCCGGTTTCGCCGGCGATATACACAGGCGCCTGGCTGCGCGCGAGTTTGGTGATGGTCTGGCGCAGCTGCTGCATCACCGCCGATTCGCCGGTCAGGCCCGCCGCCACCGCCGCTACTGGCGCGGCGCGGCGCTGCTGGTGCAGCTCCAGCGCGTTGCTGACCAGCCGGCGCAACACGGTCAGATCGACCGGCTTGGACACGAAGTCGAAAGCGCCGGCCTTGAGCGCGCCGACCGCGGCATCGACATTGCCGTAGGCGGTGATCATCGCCACCGGCGTGTCCGGGTAGCGGTTGCCTATGTGCGTGATCAGATCCAGTCCACTGCCGTCGGGCAGGCGCATGTCGGTCAGGCACAAGTCGTACGGTTGTTCGGCGAGCTGCGCGCGGGCCGAGGCGAGGTCGGCGGCGGTGTCCACGCGCAGACCCATCCGGCCCAGGGTCAGGACCAACAGCTCGCGGATATCGCGCTCGTCGTCGACCACCAGTGCACTGCGCGCGTTCGCCATGCTTCCTGCCTGCCCATTCCGTTGCCGTATCCCCTGCACGATCACCTTAGCCGATGCGCGGCGACCGGGCTAGGGCTCTGACCGAAGACGACGGCGCGTGCTCAGGCGAGTGTCGCACTGCGCGCCAACGGCTCGGTCCGCGTCATCGCGATGCGGAAACAGCAGCCGCCGCCCGGCAATGGGATGAAATCGAGGCTGGCCTGGTTGGCTTCACACAGTTGCCGCGCGATATACAGGCCCAGGCCGGTGCCGTGCTCGCTGGTGGTGAAGAACGGCTGGAACAGGTGTTCGGCCACGCTGGGCGGGATGCCCGGGCCGCGATCGACCACATCCAGCATCGGTCCGCCGCCTTCGCTGTCGTTGTGCACGACCAGGGTCACCCGCGCCGGTTCCGCCGGCATGCGTCCGTAGGCCAGCGCGTTCTGCACCAGCACGGTGACGACCTGCTGCAACTGCTGCGGATCCATCATCGCGCGCAAGGCAATAGCCGGTGCGATGACTTTCAACTGGTCGTGCTGGTCCGGTTGGCTGTGCTGGAAATCGGCGACAAAATGCTGGGCCCATGCACCGAGTTCCAGCGCTTCCGGGCGCGAGCGGTCGCGCCGGGCCAGGCCGAGCACGTTCTGCACGATCCCGTCCATGCGCTGGCATTGCGAATTGATGATTTCGACCAGGCGGTGGTCGGACTCCGGTTCGATGTGCGACTCGCGCAGCAACTGCGCGGAATGGCTGATCGCGGCGAGCGGGTTGCGGATCTCGTGCGCGATGCTCGCCGAAAGCCGGCCGAGCGTGGTCAGGGTCAGTTCCTCGGCGCGGCGCGATAGCAGCGAGGTGTCGTCGAGGAAGATCAGGGTGAGTTCGTCGATCCCGCCCAGCGCGGTGAAGCGCGGAATCACCGACGGCGTATCCGCCGCCAGCGACAGCGGCGTGCTGTCCGAGCGCTGCTGCTGGCGCCAGTGCCAGAGCCGGCGCGAGAGTTCGGGGGCGACGTCCACCAGCATGCGCCGCTCCGGCGACGGATTTCCGAGCAGATACCAGGCCGCTTCGTTGAACAGGCGGATGCTGTTGTCGGCATCCACCGCGAGCAGGCCGGTGCGCATGCGCCGGATGATCATCTCGTTGACCCGCGCCAGGTTGTCCACTTCGGCGCCGCGCTGTTCGGCCAGCACTTCGGTCGCACGCAACTGCCGACCGAGCAGGTTGGTCAGCAAGGCGGCGGCGAGGTACATGACCGCGAACATCGCCGTTTCCGGTAGCGAGCGAACCACCTGCAGCACCAGTTGCGAATAGACGTACTCGCCGATCAGCGCCAGTCCGGCCAGCGCCGCGACAATCAGGCTCCAGCGCAGCGACAGCAGCAGTGCGCTCGCGGCGACGTTGAACAGCATCAGCAGGGCGATGCCGTTGCTCAGTCCGCTGACGTTGTGCAACGCCGCGACGAACACCACCAGGTCCAGCGTGATCCCGATCGCCACATGCTGCCGCAGTCGCCAGCGCGGGTTGCCGACGAGCAGGAACAGCGCGCAGCTCATGGCCAGGTACGCCATCGCGATGGCGGACGCCCACGCCGGATTGCGCACGCCGAACGCATCGAGCCGCAACGGGTTGAGTACCGCGAACGCGAGCAAGCCCGCTTCGAGCACGCGGAACAGGGTGAGGAAATACAACTCGCGGCGCAGCCCTGCTTCGCCGGGTTCGGGCGCGCGCAAATTGAAAGGGATGACCATGACCCGCCCTGACGTGGCCTGACACGACATGAGTATAGGATGCAACCACGCCCCGTTTTTGCCTTTGCAACCTCGCTTGCCCACAATACGACGGTTGCGGTTCGCGCACGCACCGTGTTCGCGTCGATGATCGCTAATCGCCCCCATCCGAAGGTGACGCATGAATTTCCACGAATACCAGGCCAAGGAACTGTTCGCCGAGTACGGCATTCCGGTGCCTGCCGGGCGCGTTGCGCGCACACCGGACGAAGCTGCCGAAGCCGCGACTGCGCTCGGCGGTACGCAATGGGTGGTGAAGGCGCAGATCCACGCAGGCGGCCGCGGCAAGGCCGGCGGCGTCAAGCTCGTCAAGACACCCGAGGCCGCGAAGGAAGCCGCCGCCGCGATGCTTGGCAAGGGCATGGTCACCTACCAGTCCGGTGGTCGCGCATTGCCGGTCGACGTGGTGCTGATCAGCGAGGCGAACGACATCCTCAAGGAACTGTACCTGTCGGTGCTCGTCGATCGCAGCAGCAAGTCGATCAGCTACATCGCGTCGGCCGATGGCGGCGTCGAGATCGAGAAGACCGCCGAGGAAAACCCCGACGCGATCCAGTTGCTCGAAGTGAACTTCGTGCAAGGCCTGCAGCCGTACCAGTGCCGCAAGATGGGTTTCGCGCTGGGCCTGTCGAACAAG
>JANXZP010000139.1 GCA_025355485.1 Pseudomonadota bacterium | reverse complement strand
TTCTTCGAACGACTCAAGCAACGCAAGCTGGTGCAATGGGCGCTGGCGTATGCGGCTGCGGCGTTCGCGCTGATCCAGGTGCTGGACATCGTCGCGCAGCGCTTTGGCTGGCCCGAATCGATGGAGCGCTTCGCCATCGTCGCGATGGCCGTCGGATTCTTCCTGACGCTGGTGCTGGCCTGGTACCACGGCGAGCGTGGCGCGCAGAAGACCACGAGCACCGAATTGTTGATCCTCACCTTGCTCCTGACGATCGGCGGCGTGGTGGCGTGGCGGCTTGCGCCCGCTCCGAAAGGACAGGCTGGCACGTCTGCGGCCAACGCTGCTTCGACTGCGGCCATCCCGGACAAGTCTGTCGCCGTACTCCCGTTCGAGAACCTCTCCTCGGACAAGGACAACGCCTACTTCGCTGCCGGCATGCAGGACGAGGTCATCACCAAGCTCGCGAAGATCGGAGCGCTCAAAGTGATCTCGCGCACATCCACCCAGCACTACGCCAGCAGCCCGGACAACCTGCCGGAAATCGCCCGCGAACTGGGCGTGGCGAACATCCTCGAAGGTAGCGTGCAGAGAGCGGGTGATCTCGTGCACATCAATGTGCAGCTCATCCACGCGGCGACCGACGACCACCTCTGGGCCGAGGTGTACGACCGCAAGCTCGACAACATCTTCAGCGTGGAGGGGGAAGTCGCAGGCACGATCGCTGAAAAGTTGAACGCGAAACTCACCGGCGCCGAGCAAGCGGCCGTTGAACAAAAGCCCACCGAGAACCTTGCCGCATACGATGCTTACCTGCGTGGTCGCGCGTTGGAGTTGACGGGCTACGATTTCGACAACGTCCGTCAAGTCGCCATGAAGTATTCGGACGCCGTGCGGGAGGATCCAAAATTCGCACTGGCCTGGTCGCATCTCGCGCAAATGACGGGTTATTTGTATTTCAACCACATCGACCCGCAGAAATACACCGCAGAGATGGTGAAGCAGGCCGCAGACACCGCGATCGCGTTGCAGCCAGATCTGATCGAAGCCAAGCTCGCCCAGGCCACCTACCTGTACCGGGTGCGCCATGACTACGCTGGCGCGCAACAGGCTTGCGAGGCCGCGCTCCTTGGTTCACCGAATAACCAGGGTCTGTTGCAGACCCTGGGACTGATCGAACGCCGCCGGGGCGACTGGGATCGGTCACTGGCACACCTCATCCAGGCCTCAACGCTGGATCCGCGCAGCGCAGGACTGATGACCGCCATCGGCGGCGAGTCCCTGCTGAACATGCGGCGTTACGATGAAGCCCGCGAATGGTTGAACCGTGCGCTGCGGATCAGCCCAGGAGCTGGCTATCCCTTGAGTTACCTCATCGTGTCTTACCAGTCCGAGGGCAGGCTGGAAGACGCTTCGCGAATCATCGCGGCGATTCCACCGGACACCATCGAGCCGTTCAAAGCGTATGCCGCGTCCTACGAACGCGTGCTAGAACATCGCTATCCCGATGCCATCGCCATGCTTCAAGTCCAGTTGGCGAAATCAGACGATGCACTCAATGGATTCGGCCCACTGATGCGGCTACAGCTTGGCCTTTCACAGCGCGCCTCCGGAGACAACACCAGCGCACACGCTACCTTCGAGCAACTCGTCACCCGCATCCAGCCAATGGCCCTGCAGGTCGATGACTCGGATCTGCCCGTGCTGCTCGCGCGCGCGCTGGCCTACGCAGGAAACCAGAAAGCGGCATTGGAGCAAGCACACCGCGCCGTCGACCTATACAGCAAGGACGCGCTACAGGGGCCCTACGCCGAACTGGGGTTGGCAGAAATCCAGATGCTCGGTGGCGATCACGATGCCGCAATCGCCGGGCTTGCGCATTCACTGAAGATTCCCGCCGGTATCTCTTCGGCTTTACTCCGGCTGGATCCAATCTGGGATCCGCTGCGCAAGGACCCGCGCTTCCAGAAGTTGATCGCCGACGATGGAGCAGCGAAGAAACAGCAGACCAAGCAATGACCATGACCACCAAGACAGCAGCATGGGGGAGGCTTGATCGCTTGGTCGAGTGATTGATGAGCTTCGGGACCGTCGCAATGCGACCTATTCCGTTGAAAAACCCCTCGTGCGCGGGATGAGCTCGACGCAGATCTCGCGATCTGGGATCGATGAACAAGAATAATTGAAGGTGCAGGCTCCCTTTACTGCTATGCGGGAAGGTGTTGTGTTCCTTTTTGCATCATCGGGAGGAGCCGCTTTGCCATTCTTCGCAAATTCTGTGCACTTGCGGCCATCAGGAACTCATCCCGGGCACCGCTCATCCCCCGAAGTCGCAACCGATCCAGCCGCAAGATCCGTTTGAG
>JANXZP010000218.1 GCA_025355485.1 Pseudomonadota bacterium | reverse complement strand
GCAACCGCGCCGATCTGGGTGGCGTGCACCTTGCCGCCGCGGAACAGCATCAGGGTCGGGATGCTGCGCACCGAGAACTGGCGCGGCGTGGTCGGGTTCTTGTCGATGTTGAGCTTCACGACCTTGAGCTTGCCGGTGTAGACCTGCGCGAGCTCCTCGACCATCGGGCCGATCATCTTGCACGGGCCGCACCATTCGGCCCAGAAATCCACGAGCACGGGCTCGCCGGACTTGAGTACCTGGGCTTCGAATTCGGAATCCTTGATATCGGTTACGGCGTCGCTCACGGGTTGCTCCACTGATGCGGTAGATGCGAAGGGTTTGGGGCGTTGCGGGATGCGGCTTGCGCGGGTTTGGACGGGCTGGGCCGGCGCATCGGTTACACTGGGGGCTGATGTCCGCGCTTCAAGCTCTCACGCTTGCCGCGCCACGCCCGGGGCTGCCGCAGTTTGCGGCGTGGAAGCCGGGCACGCAAGCACGCCGCGTCGTGCCAGTCACCGATGATCGAGAGCATGACCGATAAGCCCCTGACCGACGTAGCCTTCTCCAATTTCGACCTGCACCCCGCGTTGCTGGAAGGCTTGGAGAAAGCCGGATTCACCCGCTGCACCCCGATCCAGGCGCTGACCCTGCCGCTCGCACTGGCCGGCCGTGATATCGCCGGACAGGCGCAGACTGGCACCGGCAAGACCCTGGCCTTCCTGATCGCGACGATCGATCGCCTGCTCAAGCGCCCCGCGCTGGCGACGCGCCAGGATGCCGATCCGCGCGCGCTGATCCTCGCCCCGACCCGCGAGCTGGCGATCCAGATCCACAAGGACGCACTTGCGTTCGGTTCCGCGCTCGGCATCAAGTACGCGCTGGTGTATGGCGGCGTGGACTACGACAAACAGCGCGAGATCCTGCAGCGCGGCGCCGACATCATCATCGCCACGCCCGGCCGGCTGATCGATTACGTCAAGCAGCACAAGGTCGTCTCGCTGCACGCCTGCGAGGTCTGCGTGCTCGACGAGGCCGACCGCATGTTCGATCTCGGCTTCATCAAGGACATCCGCTTTCTGCTGCGCAAGATGCCGGGCTGCAAAGAGCGTCAGACCCTGCTGTTCTCTGCGACCCTGAGCCACCGCGTGCTCGAGCTCGCGTACGAGCACATGAACGAGCCTGAAAAACTGGTCGTCGAAACCGATACGGTGACGACCGCGCGCGTGCGCCAGCTCGTGTATTTCCCGTCGAACGAGGAAAAAATCCCGCTGCTGATCGGCCTGCTGTCGCGCAGCGAAAGCGCGCGCACGATGATCTTCGTCAACACCAAGGCGTGGGTCGAGAAGGTCGCACGGGGCCTGGAGCGGGCCGGTTTTCGGGTCGGCGTGATCTCCGGCGACGTGCCGCAGAAGAAGCGCGAGAGCCTGCTGAACCGCTTCAAGCGCGGCGACCTGGAATTGCTGGTCGCCACCGACGTGGCCGCGCGCGGCCTGCACATCGATGCCGTGTCGCATGTCTACAACTTCGACCTGCCGTTCGACGCCGAGGATTACGTGCATCGCATCGGCCGCACCGCGCGCCTCGGCGCGGAAGGCGATGCGATCAGTTTCGCCTGCGAGCGCTATGCGCAATCGCTGCCGGAGATCGAGGCTTTCATCGAGCAGAAGATTCCGGTCGGCCAGGTGGATCCCGAATTGTTGATCGCGATCCCGCGCGCGCCACGCGCGGCGGTTCCGGCCGTGGATGGCGAGGAACCGGCCGAAAGCGTCAGCCAGATTTTCCGCGAAGTGCGCGAGGCGCAGAAGGCCGAGGCCGAACGCGGTGGCGGCCGCAACAGCTCATCGCGCGGTGGCCCATCGCGTAGCGGCAGTTCGTCGCATGGCGGTCGTTCGGGCAGCGGTTCGGCGGGTCGCAGCGGCAGTCCGCGACCTGCGCCGGTCGTTGCCGCTCCGAAACCGCCTGCGCCCACGACTGACGCCGGTCGCCCCCGGCATCCTGCCTCCAGCGACACTGATGCATCCATGCATGGCGCATCCGAGCGCAAGCCACACCGTCGTCGCGGTGGTCGCGGACGCGGCGCTGGCGAGCAGACCTCAGTGCCCGAAGCGCGCGCCACGCATGCGGGTGCCGCCGCTGCATCGCCCGCGAAATCCGCAGCGAAGCCGGCCAAGCCGTCGCTGCTGGGCAAGATCAAGCAAGGCCTGAAGAAACTGGTCAAGCGGCCACCGCGCAGCGGTCACTGAAGCGCGGGGGTTCGCGCGAACGCATCGGCGCGCGATACTCTGTGTCCAACCGCGGCACATCTTCGGCGACCCATCGCGATGACCCTGCTCCGCTTTGATGCTGTCAGCAAACGCTACGCCGGCGGCCATGAGGCACTGAGCGATGTCAGCTTCGCGGTCGAGCCCGGCGAGATGCTGTTCGTCACCGGCCATTCGGGCGCGGGCAAAAGCACCCTGCTGCGATTGATCCAGCTCACCGAGCGGCCGAGCCGCGGCACCGTGTTGATGGAAGATCGCAACTTCGCGAAGATGCATGGACGAAAGATCGCGTTGCAGCGTCGACGCGTCGGCGTGGTGTTCCAGGATCATCGCCTGCTGCACGATCGCAGCGTGTACGAAAACGTCGCGATGCCGCTGGTGATCGCCGGCGTGCCGCGCGCCGAGATCGGCCCGCGCGTGCGCCTGGTGCTGCACAAGGTGGGGCTCACCGAGCGCGAACGCGCCAAGCCGCGCGAGCTGTCCACCGGCGAGCAGCAGCGCGTCGGCATCGCGCGCGCCGTGGTCGCGCAACCGCCACTGCTGATTGCCGACGAACCGACCGGAAACCTCGATCCGCAACTCGCGCTCGACATCATGGAACTGTTCGCCGCGATGCCCGCCTACGGCACCACGGTGCTGGTGGCCAGCCACGACCTGCCGCTGGTCAAGCGCATGCGCAAGCGCGTGCTGGTGCTCGACCACGGCAAGCTGCTCGATGACATTCCGGCGACGGAGCTGGCCTCGTGAGCGCGAACGAAACCCCGTTGCCTGCGCCGAAGATCGATCCGGTGACCGTCAAGGCCGCGAAAACCGCCGCCGCGAAACGACGCAAGTCGCGCGGCCCGCTCGCGCGCTTGCGCAGCTGGATGGACCTGCATTTCTACAGCCTGGTCTCGAGCCTCGGTCGGATGGCGCAGCGTCCATTCGCCGCATTCATGACGATCGGGGTGATGGCGATCGCGCTCGCGTTGCCGCTCGCGCTGTGGCTGACCCTTGCGAACGTGCAGCGATTCTCCGGCACGGTGCGCGCATCGCGGCAGATCACCGTGTTCCTGCACCAGGACATAGCCATGGATCGCGCGAATGCATTGGCCGCGCAACTGCGCGCGCGCCATGATGTCGCGAATATCACGGTGCGTTCGCCCGACGAAGGCCTCGCCGAGTTCCGCAAGATGAGCGACCTCGCGCCGGCGCTCGACGTGATGGAAGGCAATCCGTTGCCGCCGGTGTTGCTGGTCGAACCCGCGGACGACGGCGCTGCGCTCGCGACTTCGTTGCAGGCGATGCCGGAAGCGGAGATCGTCCAGCACGATGCGGTCTGGCGCGAGCGATTGAGCGCGTGGCTCGCGTTCGGTGCGCGCATCGCGTGGGTGCTCGCGGCGCTGCTCGGCGTTGGCGCGTTGCTGGTCGTCGGCAACACGGTGCGGCTGGATATCCAGAGCCGCAGCGACGAGATCGGCGTGCTGCAGGTGCTCGGCGCGACCGACGGATTCGTGCGCCGGCCCTTCCTGTATCTCGGCGCGATCTATGGATTGGCCGCAGGCGGGTTCGCGCTGGGTTTGCTCGCGCTCGCGCAGATCGCGTTGCAGTCTTCGCTCGCACGGCTCGTGACCAGTTACGGTGGCGGCTTCGCCCTGCAAGGCCCGGGCGTTACCGGCGCGCTGTCCTTGCTGGCCGGCGCATTGCTGCTAGGCTGGCTGGGCGCGTGGCTGGCGACGGGGCATCATCTTCGTCGCAACAGGCCGGGCGGGGACTGACATGGCTGCAGGCGGATCCGCTTACCTCAACACCGAGACGCCGCGCGTGATGGTCGTGGACGGCTCCAAGCTCGCGCGCAAGATGATCGAGCAGATGCTGCGCAAGGAATTGCCCGGCCTGGAATTCATCGGTTGCGAAACCGGCCGGCAGGCGAAGGACGCGGTGTTGTGCGGCCAGGTGAACCTGATCACTACCGCGCTGTCGCTGCCGGACATGGACGGCCTGGAGCTCGCCGATTTCGTGCGCGAATACACCCCGCAGGCCTACATCCCGATCATCGTGGTGTCGGGCAACGTGCAAGAGCGGCTGGAGTCGCGCAAGCTCAGCGACGCGGTCACCGATTATTTCGACAAATCGCTGGGCTTCGACGCGTTGGCCACGTTCATCCGCGGCTACGTGCGGCCCGAGGACGTGCCGGGCGGCGAAGTGCTGTACGTTGAGGACAGCCGCGTGGTCGCGGTCGCGACCCGGCGCATGCTGGAAAAACACGGACTGAAAATCACCCATGTCACCGACGCCGAGGCGGCGTTCGCGCTCTTGCAGGGCTTCCGCGACAAGGGCACGCCGGCGCCGGATATTCTGCTCACCGACGTGTACCTGAAGGGCAAGCTGACCGGCAAGGACCTGCTCGAGCGCGTGCGCCAGCAGTTGCATTACAGCAAGGGCGAGTTGCCGGCGTTGGTGATGACCGGCGATTCCGATCCTGGCAACCAGAGCGAACTGCTGCGCATGGGCGCGAACGACCTGGTGCTCAAGCCGATCGAGGAACGCCTGCTGATCACCAAGCTGCTGTTCCAGCTGCGCCTCGGGCGCAGCCTGCGCGCGAAACTCAAGGTGCCGTGAAACCGGTCGCGGACGTTGTATCGTGAGCGAAGCCGTTGCCGCGAACGACGCGGGTGAACGCATCCGCCTCGAGGCATTCTGGAAAGCGCACGTCGGCGACTGGTTGCTGCGCCCGGAAATGCGTGCATTGTCGGATTTCCTGCGCGCCGAAAAATCCGCCGGCAAGCACATCTATCCGCCAGCTTCGAAAATCTTCGCTGCGCTCGACGCGACCCCGTTCGACGCGGTCGAAGTCGTGATCCTCGGCCAGGACCCTTACCACGGCCCCGGCCAGGCACACGGCCTGTGCTTCTCGGTGCCGCCCGGCGTGGACGTGCCGCCGTCGCTTGACAACATCTTCAAGGAAATCCAGCGCGATCTCGGCATCCCCCGGCCCGATCACGGCTACCTGTTGCCGTGGGCGCAGCGCGGCGTGTTACTGCTCAACGCGGTGCTGACCGTCGAGGCGCATCGCGCGGGATCGCACCAGGGCAAGGGCTGGGAAGGCTTCACCGACCACGTTATCGATACCTTGTCGCGCGACCGCGAAGGCCTGGTGTTCATGCTCTGGGGCGCCTATGCGCAGGCCAAGGGCAAGCTGATCGACTCGCGCCGTCATGCTGTGCTGCGCGCGCCGCATCCTTCGCCACTGTCCGCGCACCGAGGGTTTATCGGCTGCGGGCATTTTTCGGCGGCGAACCGGTGGCTGGCGGGGCGGGGGGCGAAGCCGATCGATTGGTCGCTGCCGCAGCGGGTGGAGTTGAAGTAGGCCCCTTGATTCCCTGCATCAAGCCCTTATCCCTGACCGACGGCCGGTCGGGAGTAGCTCTAATGTTCCATGAACAGAACGCAGCGGGACTTCTGGCCTATTTAGCACTCCCAATGAGGGACTGCTAAAATGCCGGCCATGACCCAGACCCCGATCCAGACGGCGCTTGTCGCCAACAACCTTCCGATACCCAGCGCGCTGGGCTCGCTTGAGGCGTACATCGGTGCGGTGAATCGCGTGCCGGTGTTGACCGTCGAAGACGAGCAGGCGCTTGCGCACCGTTTCCGCGATGAGGAAGACCTTGGCGCGGCGCGCGAACTGGTGATGGCGCACCTGCGCTTCGTCGTGCATGTCGCGCGCGGCTACCAGGGTTATGGCCTTGGCATGGGCGACCTGATCCAGGAAGGCAACATCGGCCTGATGAAGGCGGTCAAGCGCTTC
>JANXZP010000101.1 GCA_025355485.1 Pseudomonadota bacterium | reverse complement strand
CATTTCCGACGTCAACCAGCAGATGATCGCGCTGACCGGGCGCACGCGCGATGAATTGATCGGCGCGCCCTGCAAGAACTTCTTCACCGACCCTATCCGCGCCGATGCCGCGATCAAGCGCGTGCTCACCGAGAACAAGGTGAGCGATTACGAACTCACCGTGCGCGCCCAGAACGGGACGGAAACCGTCGTGTCGTACAACGCCGCGACCTTCCATGACCGCGATCGCAAGTTGCAGGGCGTGTTCGCCGCTGCGCGCGACGTCACCGAGCGCAAGCGCTTCGACCAGACGTTGCAGGAAAAGAATATCGAACTGGAACACGCCAGCCGCATGAAATCCGAATTCCTTGCGACGATGTCGCACGAATTGCGCACGCCGCTGAACGCGATCATCGGGTTTTCAGAAGCGCTCAAGGACGGATTGATGGGTCCGATGAGCGGCGTCCAGCAGGAGGGCGTCGCGGATATTTTCGCAAGCGGCCAGCACCTGTTGTCGCTGATCAACGACATCCTCGATTTGTCGAAAGTCGAAGCCGGCATGATGACGCTCGAACTCGAAACGGTCGATTTGGGCAGTCTGCTGTCGAACAGCCTGTCGATCGTCCGGGAGAAAGCCGCGGCCCAGCGCATCCGGCTCGAACTCGAAACAGAGGAGGATCTCGATGCGCTGCAACTCGACATGCGCAAGACCAAGCAGATCGTCTACAACTTGCTGTCGAACGCGGTGAAGTTCAGCGCGAACGGCGGCCGCGTGGTCTTGAGCGCGCGACGCGTTCCGCGCAGCACGGTCGGCACATTGTCCGGCGACTGGCCGATGCACGGCTTCCCGTTGGCCGACAACGAATACAACGACTTCCTCGAGATCATCGTCAGCGACAGCGGCATCGGTATTTCTAAACACAACATGGCGAAACTGTTCCAGGCATTCACCCAGATCGACAGCAGCCTCGCGCGCAAATTCGAAGGCACTGGACTTGGCCTGGCGATGGTGAAACAGCTCGCCGAGCTGCATGGAGGCACGGTGGCCGTTGCGAGCGCGGAAGGCGAAGGCTCGCGCTTCGCCGCATGGTTGCCGCTGCGCAAGCAAGCGTTGCTGCAGCATTAGGCCCGCGCGATGGCCAAGGTACTCATCATCGAAGACAACCCGGCGAACATGAAACTGACGTCGCTGCTGATGCGCCACGCCGGCCATACAGTGTTGTGCGCAATCGATGCCGAGCATGGCTTGACGATGGCGCACGCCGAACAACCGGATCTGATCCTGATGGACATCCAGCTTCCCGGCATGGATGGTTTCGCGGCAACGTCGCTGCTGAAACAGGATCCAGCGACCGCCACGATTCCGATCATCGCGCTGACTTCGATGGCGATGAAGGAAGACCAGAAAAAAAGCGAGATCGCCGGTTGCGACGGTTATATCGCGAAACCTTTGCGTTATCAGGAACTGTATGCGGTGATCGACGCCTTGCTGGCGAAGGCAGCACCACAGGGCAACGAAGCGAATCCATCCGGCGGAACGCCATGAACAACGCGCCCGCGACCATCCTGATCGTCGACGACGGGCCCCAGAATCGCGAGCTGCTCGAAGCGCTGCTGCGGCCCGAAGGCTACGTCACCCGCAGCGCAGCGAATGGCGAAGAAGCGCTGGCGTCGATCGCGCAGTGCGCGCCGGACCTGATCCTGCTCGACGTGATGATGCCTGGCATGGACGGATACGAAGTCGCGAGTGTTCTGAAAGCCGATCCTGCGACCTCGGCGATTCCGATCATCATGGTCACCGCGCAGATCGATCGCAGCGCGCGCCTAGCCGGCCTCAGCGCCGGTGCGGAAGAATTCCTGACGAAGCCAGTCGATCGCATGGAATTGTGGATGCGCGTTCGCAACCTGTTGCGGTTGAAAGCGTATGGCGATTTCCTGCAGAACAACAGCGCGCTGCTGGAACAACAGGTGCAGGAACGCACGGCGGATCTGGAACATCTTGCGCACTACGACCCCCTCACCGGACTGCCCAATCGCACGCTGTTCTACCAGACCTTGCAGGAAACCATGGGCAAGACATCGGACAAAGGTCCACCGGTCGCCGTCCTGTTCATCGACCTCGATCATTTCAAGAACGTCAACGACACGCTGGGCCATGCGATCGGCGACGAATTGCTGCGTCAGTTCAGCACGCGCCTTATGCAGTGCGTGCGCACGCGCGACACGGTCGGTCGGCTGGGCGGCGACGAGTTTGCGCTGATCCTGACGATGCAGGGTGGCCAGCAAGGCGCGACGCTCGTCGCCAACAAGATTCGCGATGTGTTGCGCGCGCCGTTCGACCTGCGAGGCCATGCGATCTCCGTCACTGCGAGCATCGGCATCACCGTCCATCCAGACGATGCGTGCGATCCCGAAACATTGATCAAATATGCCGACACGGCGATGTATCGGGCCAAGCAGGCCGGGCGCGACACCTTCCGTTTCTTCACGGCGCAAATGAATACCGAAGTGCTGGCGCAACTCGAGCTCGAGACTGCACTGCGCAAGGCCGTCGAACACAACGAATTCGTCTTGCACTACCAGCCGAAAGTACGGCTCGATGACGGCCACATCTCCGGCGTCGAAGCCTTGCTGCGCTGGCAGCGACCAGGGCATGGACTGATATCGCCCGATGTGTTCATTCCAGTGCTGGAAGAAACCGGGCTTATCGTGCGCGTGGGCAGTTGGATCATTGCCGAGGCGTGCAGGCAGATCGGGCGATGGATGGATTCCTCGATCGGCCAGGTGAAAATCGCGGTGAATGTTTCGAGTCGCCAATTCACCGAAAGCGACCTGGATCTGGAAGTCGCCAAGGCGATCGTCGACAACGACATCCCGGCCGATCTTCTCGAGCTGGAATTGACCGAGAGTTCGTTGATGGCGAACACCGAGCGAACCATCGGCATTCTGCAGCACCTGAAAAAACAGGGCGTGCAGGTTTCCATCGACGATTTCGGCACCGGCTATTCGAGCCTGGCCTATTTGCGTCGTTTCCCGATCGACAAGTTGAAGATCGACAGCGCCTTCATCCGCGACATCACCAGCAATCCGGACGATGCAGCGATTGCGCTGACGATCATCAGCATGGCGCATAGCCTGAAACTGGACGTCATCGCGGAGGGTGTGGAAACCGCAGAGCAACTGGCGTATTTGCGGCACCACGGCTGCGACCAGATCCAGGGCTATTTCTTCAGCCCGCCGATACCGGCACCGGAACTGGAGTGCATGCTGCGCGCAGGGAAGCGCTTGCTGATGGCGGAGAGCGCAGAGGTTCCGAACGCTTCCGCATCGGTCGCGCCGGCCCGGCAGGTTTCGTACAACGCTTGATCGGTCGTACGCATCGATTCTTCGATCAATGCCCGTAGAACTCCCGGCTGTGCACATCGTCGCTGTCGACGCCTGCGCGGCGACGATCATATCGGCGATGCACCGGCACACGCCGGGCGCGCAATCGATCGCGGAGTACGCGATGCACGCGCCGAAACAGCCGGCAGTGACGTTCGGCTATGGCGTGATCGATGCGGACGCGATTCCAGCGGCGATGGCAAGCCTTCGGCGTGCCATGGAACTAGGGAGTCGATAAGTAACAGTATCAACGATACTTCCGCGCCGATCGCTCAACCAGGAAACCTGAAATCCACCGGCCCGATCATCGGCTTGCCGTCGAACAATTGATCGCGATGCGGGCCGTCGCGTTCGACCCAGTGCATGAACAGGTGCGCGGACCAGCGGTTCGGGTTTGGGCTCGTGCGGCCGTGGCGGTAGTCGTAGCCGCGATAGATCACCGCATCGCCAGGTTTCATTTCGTAGTCGGAAAACGCTTCGTCGCCGAAATCATCGTCGCCGCGCAACGTCTGCCGCTTGTCGTCAGTCACCGGCTGGTCGGCCACCGCAAGCGCCCACGGAATGCCGTCGGCGTATGCGAGCGTGAGCGACAGCGAGTGTTCGCACGCGGGGCGATCCGCATGGATGCGGCAGACATCGCCGCGCTGATACGTCCGGAAATAGCTGTAGGTCGGCAGCAGGCGCGCGGCGGCGATTTCCTCGATCTTCGGCGTGATGCCCCACAGAAAGGTCAGCAGTACCGGCCATTCCAGGCACGACACCTCGTAGCAGGGCTTGTTGCCGATACTGGGCGGCACCAGCCAACGCGCGCCGCCTTGCGCAATGCCGATGGCGATCTTGTGTGCCATCGCGGTCGCGACTTCCGGCGACAGCAGGCTTTCGATCAGATCCGCGCCACCGGCCTTGTAGGCGTTCGACGCACTCATGCGTGCTCCAGCGTTTGCAGCAATGCCGCAATCAAATGAGGGATGCGCGCAGTCGCTTGGTCGAGGTTCGTATGGACTTCTTTCATCGTGATTTCCGCAGCATCGCCGCAGCCTGCGGCCCAGTTCGCGACCAGCGCGAGACTTGCGTACTCGAGCCCGAGTTCGCGTGCGAGGCCGGCTTCGGGCATGCCGGTCATACCAACGAGATCGCAACCGTCGCGACGCAACCGCGCGATCTCTGCTTTCGTTTCCAGGCGCGGGCCCTGGGTCGCACCGTAGCAACCGCCATCGACTACCGCGATGCCTGCGTCGCGCGCGGCGGCGTGCAATGCGGCACGCAGCGACGGCGTGTACGGTTCGGTCATGTCGACATGCAGCACGTCGGTGCCCGGCTCTTCGCAATACGTGCCAACGCGGCCCCAGGTGTAGTCGATGATCTGGTCGGGAATGCCGATCGCGCGCGGCGCGTAGCGTTCGCCGATGCCGCCGACCGCGTTGACCGCAAGCACGCGGGTCGCGCCGATTTCCTTGAGCAGCCACAGGTTCGCGCGATAGTTCACCTTGTGCGGCGGCAACGAATGATCTTCACCGTGCCGCGCGAGGAATGCGATGCGATGTTCGCCCAACAAGCCGATGCGCACCGGTCCCGATGGCATGCCATAGGGCGTCGCCGCGGTCATCGCCTTCTCGTCCTCGAGCATCGTCAGCTTGTAGAGGCCGGTGCCACCGATCACGGCGAGCTCGATGGAACCGTAGTCGTGCGTACTCATGCATCCCTCAATGCGTAAATCGCGGGCAGGTTGCGGCCCTGCTCGTGGAAGTCCATGCCGAACCCGTAGACGTAACGGTCGGGTACTTCGACGCCGACATAGTCAGCGTGCATGCCAGGCACCAGGCGGCCGTGGCGTTTCCACGCGAGCACCGCGATGCGCACGTCGGCCGCGCCCTGTTCGCGACACCACGAGCGCACCGCGTCCAGCGTGTAGCCCTCGTCGAGGATGTCGTCGGCGAGCAGCACATGGCGTCCGCGCAACGGTGTCGCTGGCCTGTGCTTCCATTGAAGCGCGGAGCCGGATGTGCCGCTGCGGTAACGCGTTGCATGCACGAAATCGAACTCCAGGTCGAGCGCATCGCCCTGCCCCAGCGCGAGCGCGAGCTCGGACGCGAACAGCATGCCGCCGTGCATCACCGTCAGCAGCAGCGGGCGTCGGCCCGCGTAGTCGGCGTGGATCGATACGGCGATGCGGGCGATCGCGGCATCGATCGCGCAGCGATCGTGCAGCAGGTCGGAGCTTGCGAGTGCGGTGGCGAGGTCCGTGTTGGCGAAATCAAGGCTCATGCGATCAGGCTACCGCATCACCGGCAACGCGCGCGACGGCCTGCGCGTGGCGCGGATCGGATTGCAGTGCGTTCCAGTCCATGCGTCCGCGACCGAACAACGATGCCAGCGTATCGGCACGCGGGGTCGCACGCTGGTCCATCGCCGTCAGCGAATCGGCGACCAACTCCGGCGCGCACACCAGGACCGCATCGCAGCCCGCGTCGAGATGCGCATCGATACGCGCAGCGACTCCGCCAGCTGATTCCGCCGCTGCCATGCCGATGTCGTCCGAGAACACCACACCGCGAAAACCCATGTCCTTGCGCAGGATGTCGTTGATCCAGTGCGGCGAATAACCGGCTGGCTCGGGTGCGACCGCCGGATAGGTGACGTGCGCGAGCATCATCGCTTCGGCACCCGCGGCTATGCCGGCAACGAATGGAACGAGGTCTTCCTCGCGTAATGTGTCAAGCGGACGCGGATCGGTCGCGGCATCGTAATGGGTGTCTTCGAGCACCGAGCCGTGACCCGGGAAATGCTTGAGCGTCGCGGACATACCCGCCGCGTGCATGCCGCGCACGTAGGCGCGCGTGAATTCGGCAACGATTTCCGGATCGGACGAGAACGCGCGGTCGCCGATCGCGCGGTTGCCGCGGCCCAGATCGACCACCGGCGCGAAACTCAGGTCGATATCGAGCGCGCGGATCTCGCTGGCCATCAGCCATGCGTGCTCCTCGGCGAGCGCGAGCGCGGCGTTCGCATCGCGTGCGTGCATGCGGCCGAAACCATCGAGCGACGGCAGCGAGGCGAAACCATCGCGGAAACGCTGCACGCGTCCGCCTTCCTGGTCCACGCACAGCAACTGCGGACGCGGCCCTGCGGTGCGGATGTCCGCGGCAAGTTCGGTCACCTGCTCGCGCGATGCGAAATTGCGCGTGAACAGGATCACCCCGCCGACCGACGGGTGTTGCAGCCAGTCGCGCTCGATGGCATCGAGCGTGGTTCCAGCGATTCCGACCACCAGCATCCAACTTCTCCTGAAATCTCAGCGTTCAAATAGCGCGATGCTCTCGACGTGCGCTGTGTGCGGGAACATATCCATCACGCCGGCCGCGCGCAACGTGTAGCCGCGCTCGCGCACGAGGAAACCCGCGTCGCGAGCGAGCGAACCGGGATGGCAGGACACGTATACGATGCGATCGATTTTTTTCAGCAGCAACTGTGGGAGCAGGACTTCGGCGCCCGAACGCGGCGGGTCGAGCAGCAGCGCATCGTAGTGTTCGTTGATCCATGGCTCGTAGGCCAGCGAGGACGCGAGATCTGCGGTGAAAAAGCGCGCGTTGCCAATGCCGTTGCGCTCGGCGTTCGCGCGCGCACGTGCGACCAGCCCGGCCTCGCCTTCCACGCCCACGACTTCGGCGACGCATCGCGCGATCGGCAAGGTGAAATTGCCGAGCCCGCAGAACAGGTCGAGGATGCGTTGCCCGGCTTTCGGATCGAGCAGTTCGAGCGTGCGCGCAATCATCTTCGCGTTCATGCCCGCGTTGACCTGGATGAAATCCAGCGGCTGGAACGCGAGCTTGACGTCGTACTCTGGCAATGCGAATTCCAGCGCCACACCCTGCTCCGGCCACAACGGACGAACCGAATCGACGCCCCCAGGTTGCAGCAGCACCGCGAAATCGTTCGCTTGCGCGAACGCAATCAGGGTCGCCTGGTCGAACTCGGACAGCGGCTGCAGGTTGCGGAACACCAGTGCGGCCTGAACACTTCCGTCAATCCTGTCTCCGACGATGAACTCGATCTGCGCGATGTCGCGCTTGCCCTCGAGCGTGTCGATCATTGCGCCGATCGCGCCGATCTTCATGCCGATCGCCGGCACTGCGGTTTCGCAGCGCTGGATATCGGCGACGAAGCGCGGATCGTCCTCGCGGAAACCGACCAGCGTGCGTTGCTTCTTCTCGACGTAGCGCACCGACAACCGGCCCTTGCGCCGATAGCCCCATTGCACATCGGTGAGCGCGGGCAACACGCTTGCCGGTTTCACGTGACCGATGCGTTCGAGGTTCTCCAGCAGCACGCGCTGCTTGGCCTCGATCTGCTTCGGCGCATCCAGGTGCTGCAGCACGCAGCCCGAGCAGTGGCCGAAATGCGCGCACAGCGGCGCGACGCGATCGGGCGATGCCTGCAAGACTTCGGCTACAGAGGCTTCGTCGAAATGGCGGTGGCGCGCGGTCGGCTGCGCGATCACGCGCTCGCCCGGCAGCGCGCCACGCACGAACACGGCCTTGCCGTCGCGACGCGCGACACCGCGCCCATCGTGGGTCAGGCCGTCGATCTGCGCTTCAAAGGGAATACGGGAAAAACTGCTGCGGGCCACGGTTTCTGATCGCACAAACGGGGCGCGCATTGTCGCATTGCGCACCCCGTAATGTGTGATCCATGGTCAGCTCACTTCTGCTTCCACGCCCCGCTGGAATCCTGGTGCCACCAGCCCTTGTGCGCGCTGGCGATCCATTGCTTGGCGAAGGTCTCGCGTATCTGCGATTCCCATTCCGCGTGGCCGTTCGCTACGGAAATCTCGCGATAGACCGCATTGCGGTCGCGGTTGTCGTCGGCGACGGCCTGGTTGACCGCGACGCGATCCTTGAGTGCGATGTTCGTCGCATTGCGCACGCTGATCAGGCCGTCCTTGCCGAAGCCCAGCGCGCCGGCATCGAACGAGGGCTGCAATGCCGACGAGAAACGCTCCGCCATGCGCGCCTGGATCGCCTGGATCGCTGGCGTCCTGATCGTGATGTCGGGCGCGGACTGCGCCTGCGCGTCGGAAATGATCAGCGACAGCAGGCTCAGGCTCGGCGGTTTCTTCTCGGTGTTCTGTTCGTCCTTGTTCGGCGCTGGCGGCGGCGCGTTCCGATCGGCCGGACCGATCACCTTGTCGACGAATTCCTTCGCTGCTTCCTGCGCCTGTGCGGCGGGGAAATAGACGTTGATCGTCACGCAGGCGCTGAGCAGCAGCGCGGCGATCAGGCCACCCAGGACTTTGCGATCTCGAAGCAGCTTGGCCACGTCATTCTCCAGAAATATGATATGCGATGGTGTCACTTGATGATGATCTGGCCCTGGCTGGCGGCTTTCAACCGCGCCACCAGCGTCGGCCAGTCCACTTCGCGTGCGAAACCGACCACCGCGATATGCGGCAGGCCCGATCCTTCGACGATTGTATAACCGGCGCCGGCTGAACCGACTCCATCCATGCGGCAGACGTTGTTGGCCAGCTTGCAACCCAGGCCCAGCCGCGCGTAGCCGAAATCCTGGAATACGCGCAGCACCTGCGCCTGCAGGCCGCCGACGAATCCGCCACCGCCCACGGTGGACAGGTCGCGTACCGCACGCTGGCTGATGCGGCGGCGGTCGGGCGCATGGTCGTCGCTGTGCAGTTCGGCATCGAACGCGATCGGCGACCAGTCGAGCAGGCGCAGGTCGCGGATATGGCCGTCGAGGCGGCCGGTGATCTCGCCGAAGCCGAACACGCCGGTCAATGCTTTCAGGTCGAAATCCTTGATCGCCACGTCCGCGCTCAGGCTGGGGTCGGCTCCGAACGGACGCTCCATCGCGAGCTTGCCGATCGTGAGCGTGCCGCCGAACACCTGCGCGATCAGGCCGCCGTCGAACTGGAGCACGCCCTTTTCATAGCGCGCGGCCGGCAGCGTGCCATCAAGCGTGCCGCCGAATGCGGGCCAGGCCAGCGCTTTCGCGAGTTGCGCGACCTGCAGTTTCTGCAAGGTGAGCCCGAGCACGAAGCGCGAGCCGTTGTTCGCGTCGGGCGCGGTGATGTCGAGCCGGTCGAGCCGCAACGTGCCGCCGAGCAACGGTACATCCGTCGTACCGTCGAGCTGAAGCTTGCGCAACTGGCTGCGCAGCGCGAACCGCGCCGGCCCCAGTGCGATGCCGAACAATGCGCCGCCGTTCCAGTGCAGCGCACTCGCGACCGCTGCGGCCTCGCTGGTCCAACGCAGGTCGCCATCGAGTCCACGCAACGCGAAGCGCTGATTGCCATCGACCGCATCCACGCCCAGCAGTTGCGCGTGCGCGTTCTGTGATCCGTTCGCGGCCATCGCGATCTCTGCCTGCAGCCCGCCATGCAGTTGCAGGTCGGCGAAACCGGCCTGGCCGAGCCAACCCGTGAGGTAACGGTCGCGCGCGTGGGCCAGGTCGTCGCTGCGCAGTTGCAGGTTCAACGCGCGCAGCTCGAATGCTGGGGAGAACCGCGCGTCGCCGCCGGCCGTCAGCACCGCGCCGTCGTTCCAGCGCAGGGCCGGGAAAATCCAGTCGCCATTGCCGCTCTGGTTCGCCCGCAGATTCGCGACGACCGGTGTTTTCGGCAACGTCGTGTAGAGCCCGCCCGCAAGGAATTCGCCGCCATGGAAGGTGATGTCCGCGCCGAAGCCCCGTTGCGCTGCGCTCGCGCTGTAATCGAGTTGCACATCGGCATCCAGCGCATCGGCGGCGATGCCGCCGTCGGGCGTTTCGAGCGCGAGTCCGCGCAACTGCAGCGGCCCCTGCGCCGTGATGGGGCCACGCGCCGGAACACGCACGTCGAAGCGACCGTCCAATGTGCCTCTCTGCAATTTCCCGTTCGCCCACAACGTCGTGGTGAACGCCTGCAGCCACGCGGCCGGCACCTGCTCGAACAACAGGCGCGTGCTATCGGGTGTCGCCGCTATGCGCTGCAGGCCGAGAGCACTGCGTCCATCGGACAGGCGCGCGACGGTCGATACCGTCGCGATCGCGAGCGTCAGGCGCATCGGTTTCGCATTGCCCACGCGCACGCTGCCATCGCAACGCCAGCCGCCGCCATCGCGCGTGAGCGGGCATTCCCAATGCACGTTGTTGAACCGATAGTCGTAGGCGGACGCATCCAGCGCGGCTACGTCAATCCGCAAGCGTCCGCTGGGCGCGGCATCGGGCCAGTCCAGTTGCATATGCAGGCCGCTGGCGGTCGCGACCGCGGAGTGCAACGAATCCGCGCGCAATTCCAGCGTGCGTGCGGATGCCAAGTCCGGCAGCAACGCGATCAAGGCCGCGATGGCGAACAAGCCGTGGTTGCGAAGGGTCGTCGTGCACTGCATCCTGCCCGCAGTGTGCCATTCATACCGCCCGCGATGAACCCCGCTCGCCTGCTACTGGTCGAAGACGACGCGGTCAGCCGCGGTTTTTTGCAGCACGCGCTGGAATCGCTGCCGGCGGCAGTCGATGCCGCAGCCGACGCCGCGCACGCTCTGGCGCTGGTGCGCGAACATGGGTACGCACTGTGGTTGCTCGATGCCAACCTGCCCGATGCGAGCGGCGAACAATTGCTGCATGGCTTGCGTGCGCTGCGATCCGATGTTCCGGCGTTGTGCCTGACCGCTGAAGTTCATCCGGAACGACTCGGTCAACTGCGAGCGGCTGGTTTTGTCGAAGTACTGCAAAAACCGCTGATCATCGCCAAGTTGCATGCAGCAGTGTGTCGTGTGCTTGGCACGCAGCACCAGGTAGCGCACGGCGACTCCATGATCTGGGACGATGCGCAGGCCTTGCGGGCGCTCGGTGGCAATACCGCCACGATCCAGGCGATGCGCGCCCTGTTCGTGGCCGAACTGCCGACGCAGTCCGCGATCATCCTGCGGGCGCTCGCCGACGATGACGTCGAAACAGCACGCGCGGTATTGCACCGACTCAAGGCGAGCTGCGGCTTCACCGGCAGCGCACGGCTGCTGGCTGCGGTGCGTGCGTTGGCGGATGCGCCGCACGATCCGTCGTGCGTCGAAGGTTTCCACGTGCAGGTGGCCGCGACGCTCGCAGCAGTCCAGTCGAAATCCGGTCAGCCGGAATCCTGACCATCGGCGCTGTCATTCGTCGCGACCTCGGGCCGCAACCGCGCGAATTCCGCAAGCAATCCCCACGAGCGCAGCCCACGTGCGCCCAGGTGATGGGAGATCAGCATGCGCAGGGCGATCCGCTGTTCGCGCAGCAGGGCGCCGGCTGGCGTGGATTCTCCGGCGAGCGCGAGCAAGGCAGCACCGCCGATGCTGCTGGCATAGCCGGCGCCGTTCTCGCGGACGCGCAGTGCGCCGTGTTCGGGATCGATGCGATAGCGCGCATCCGCATCCAGCGGCGCAGCGTCGGCATCGTGCGACAGATCGAGCGCATAGCCGAGTTCGTCGAGCAGGTCGCGCTCGAAACGCCGCAGCGTCCACGCCAGCGACGACGTACCGGATAATTCGTCGAGCGTACTCGCGAATCGCAGAAACAATTGCGGATGCGCGTCGTTGCGCGGCAACAGGCGCAGTGCGAGTTCGGCCAGATAGAACCCCGCTAGCAGCGCATCGCCGGCCAGCGCGGGCGCATGGCCACTGGCTTCGGCGTGATGCAGCTGTGCGAGTTCGCCGCGCTGCGCATAGTCGACGCGGACGCGCTGCAGGGGTTGCAGGGCCGCACGCAAGGGCTGTTTCTTCGCACCCATCACGCCGCGTGCAACCGCGCCGATGCGACCGTGCTCGTGGGTGAACACCTCGAGCAGCAGGCTACTCTCGCGCCAGCGCGTCGCGTGCAGCACGATCGCCGGCTGACCGAGAACGCGCATCCTCAGTCGGTGTAGCCGAACTGGTTGAGCGCAGCGACATCGTCGGCCCAGCCCTCGCGCACCTTGCACCAGGTTTCGAGGAAAACCTTGCGGCCGAACAGGCGTTCCATGTTCTCGCGCGCGGCGCGACCGATCTGCTTGATGCTCTCGCCAGCCTTGCCGACCACGATCGCCTTCTGGCCTTCGCGCTCGACCCAGATCGTTGCGGCGATCCGCAGCATCCGGCCGTCCTCGTCGAAACGATCGATCGACACGGTCGCCGAATACGGCACTTCCTCGCCGAGTCGCAGCATCAGTTGCTCGCGCACGAGTTCAGCGGCAAGAAAACGCTGGCTGCGATCGGTGATTTCATCCTCGCCGTAGAACGGCTCGGATTCCGGAACCGTTGCGATCAGCTCTTTCACGAGCGGCTCCAGGCCCTTGCGCTTGAGCGCGGACAACAGATGGACGGCCTTGAACGCGCGGCCCTTCGTGCATTCGGCGATGAACGGCAACAGATCCTGCTTGAGCTTGATCCGATCGATCTTGTTGATGATCAGGAACGTGGGCACATTCGCATCGGTGAGCGCGGCGTAGGCCAAGTCGTCGTCCGTGTTCCAGCGACCGGCTTCGATCACCAGCAGCGCGGCATCCACGTCGGCGAGCGCGCCGCGCGCGGCACGATTCATGTAGCGGTTGATCGCGCGCGTCTGCGTGCCATGTATGCCTGGCGTATCGACGAGCAGCAACTGGCCTTCGGTAAAACTCGCGATGCCGAGCAGCCGATGGCGCGTGGTCTGCGCTTTCGGCGAAACGATGCTGACGCGTGTGCCGACCAGTGCGTTGACGAGTGTGGATTTGCCGACGTTCGGCCTGCCGATCACGGCGACCGTGCCGGCGCGGTACTGATTTTCGAGCGGCGTCCCGCTGACCTCAGCCACCGGCGGCCTCCAGTTCGCGCAACAGGTCCGCAGCCGCCTGTTGCTCAGCCGCGCGCCGCGATGTGCCGATGCCTTCGGCGTGCAGCGGCGGATCGACGATGCTGCAACGGATCCGGAAACTGCGCTCGTGTTCCTCGCCGGTGGTTTCCAGCAACCCGTACTCGGGCAACGGCAACTGTTGCGCTTGCAGCCATTCCTGCAGGCGGGTCTTGGCGTCCTTGCCGACCTTGCCGGTCGGCAGCGCATCGATGCCCGGCTCGAACCACGGCAGCACAGCTTCGCGACAGGCGGCGTAGCCCGCATCCAGGTAGATCGCGGCGACCAGCGCTTCAAGCGCATCGGCGAGGATCGAATCGCGGCGATGTCCACCGCTCTTGAGTTCGCCAGGGCCGAGCAACAGGCGCTCGCCGAGCTGCATCCCGCGTGCGAGCTCCGCCAACGCCAACTCGCGCACCAGTTCGGCGCGGGCGCGGGTCAGCACGCCCTCATCGGCCTTCGGCCAGCGTTGGTACAGCGCATCGGCCACAAAGAGATTGACGAGTGCGTCGCCGAGGAATTCCAGCCTTTCGTTATGGCGTGGCCCCGCGCTGCGATGGGTCAGGGCCTGTTGCAACAGGCCCAGGTCGATGAAGCGGTGCCCCGGAAGCTCATGGGACATTGGCACCCGTCGTTCCCACCGGCACGGTCTTCTCGAAATGCACGACCAGGTCGATGTTGTAAACCACCGGTTTGCGCACTTCGTAATTCACGTTCAGTCGCATGCCGTTGGTGTCGCGGATGATCTTGACGTCCTTGGATTCAATCGACTCGACATAGCTAATGTTGAAGCGACGTCCGATCAGGTTGTGGATTGCCCCCGCGTCCATCGTCGAGATGCCAGGCTCCTGCGCAATGCCCTTGAGGTTGTTCACCACGCTGTAATACTCGGTGTACGCCGGTATCAGACGCATCGCGAGATAAGCGACGCAGCCCAGCAGGATCAGCACCATCACGAAACCGATCAGAGTCAAGCCTTGTTGTCCACGGCGCATATGCGTCTCCCCTTGCCAGGCGGGTGTGCCCCTCAGCGGATGATAGTACCAATCCGCGAGCTGTCCATCTTCTTCGCGTCCCAGTCGAAGTTCATCCACACCAGCACCGCCTTGCCGACGATGTTCTGTTCGGGCAGGTAGTACGTTGGCCAGAAACGGCTGTCCTCGCTGTTGTCGCGGTTGTCGCCCATCATGAAGTAGTAGCCCGGCGGCACCGTCCAGGTGCCGTTGGCCTCGAATCGTTGCCTGTCCGGGGGCACGTTCCATTGCAGGATGGTGTGCTGGCGGCCGGGCAGGCTCTCGCGTACGACATGCGAGCCGGTCATGTCCGCGCCGCTATTCTTTCCCTGGTATAGGCCGGTTTCCCGCGAATCCACTGGCTTGCCGTTGATCGTCATCTTGTAGTCGTGGTAATCGATCACGTCGCCGGGCAATCCGATCACGCGCTTGATCCACACCTGCTCCGGCGCCATCGGCGGATGGAACACGATCACATCGCCACGCTTGGGCTCGCCGACCGCCACGATCTTGGTGTCCAGCACCGGTAGCCGCAAACCATATGCGTACTTGTTGACGAGGATGAAATCGCCGATCAGCAGGTTCGGCATCATCGACTCGGATGGAATGCGGTACGGCTCGCCGAGGAAGGACCGCACCAGCAGGATGATGAGGATCACCGGGAAAAACGCGCGCGCGTATTCGACCACGACCGGCTCGCGGGTCTTCGGTGGAGGGTCGCGCAACGCGGCCTCCAGCCCCTCGACCGTCGGATTGACGTCGAGCTCCGGCATGTCGCGCGCCAGCAGAGCACGCAGTTTTTCGGCGTCTTCCGGGCGGGTCGCACGGATGCCGATGCCATCGGGCGTGCGCTCGACATCGACGCCCTGAACCCCGCTCTTGCCGAGCAAGGCACGCACGCGGTCTGCGCAGGCACCGATGATCTTGTCGAGTGCGGTAGCCTCCTCAACCATCGCCTTGCGGCGCGCTGGCGCGAACATCAACGCGTCGATGAGCCAGATCACACCACTGAGTGCGGAAAATACGGTGAACAGCAAAGCGAAGTCATATCTCATTCCATGTCCTTCCGGAAGCCTAGTTCGAATCAACCTGCAACACCGCCAGGAAGGCTTCCTGCGGAATCTCGACCCGGCCGACCTGCTTCATGCGCTTCTTGCCGGCCTTCTGTTTTTCCAGCAGTTTCTTCTTGCGCGTGGCGTCGCCGCCGTAGCACTTCGCCAGCACGTTCTTGCGCATCGCCTTGACCGTGGTGCGCGCGATGACGTTGGCGCCGACCGCCGCCTGGATCGCGACGTCGAACATCTGCCGCGGGATCAGTTCCTTCATCTTTTCGGTGATCTCGCGGCCGCGGCGGTCGGCGTGCGTGCGATGCACGATCAGGCTCATCGCGTCGACCTTGTCGCCGTTGATCAGCACGTCCACGCGTACGAACGGGCCTGCATCGAAGCGGATGAAGTGGTAGTCCAGCGAGGCGTAGCCACGGCTCACGGACTTCAGGCGGTCGAAGAAATCCAGTACCACCTCGGCCATCGGCAATTCGTAGCTGATCTGCACCTGGTCGCCCAGGTACAGGATGCCCTGCTGCACGCCGCGCTTTTCCTCGCACAGCTTGATCACGCTGCCAACATGCTCCTGCGGCGTGAGGATCGTCGCCAGGATGATCGGTTCGCGGATCTCCTCGATCATGTTCACCGGCGGCAGCTTGGCCGGGTTGTCGAGGGTCAGGACAGTGCCATCAGTCCTGAGTACTTCGTACACCACGGTCGGTGCGGTGGTGACGAGACTGAGGTCATACTCGCGCTCCAGCCGCTCCTGCACGATTTCCATGTGCAGCATGCCGAGGAAGCCGCAACGGAAACCGAAGCCCATCGCTTCCGAACTTTCCGGCTCGAAACGCAAGGCGGCATCGTTGAGGCGGAGCTTTTCCAGCGCCTCGCGCAACGCCGGATAGTCGTCGGTCTCGACCGGAAACAGGCCCGCGAACACGCGCGGCTTCATTTCCTGGAAGCCGGGCAACGGTTCCTCAGCAGGCAGGCTCGCGAGCGTCAGCGTGTCGCCGACCGGCGCGCCGTGCACGTCCTTGATCGTTGCATTGATCCAGCCGACCTCGCCCCCGCCAAGCTTCTTCAATTCCTTGAGCTTGGGCGTGAACACGCCGACCTTGTCGACGAGATGGGTGCGGCCGGTGGACATCACCAGGATCTTGTCGCCGGCCTTGATCTCGCCCTGCATCACGCGCACCAGCGAAACCACGCCGAGGTAATTGTCGAACCACGAGTCGATGATCAGCGCCTGCAGGCGGTCGGTGTCGCGCGGCTTCGGCGGTGGAATGCGCTGCACGATCGCTTCGAGGACTTCGACGACATTCAGGCCGGTCTTCGCGCTGATCGCGACCGCATCATCGGCGTGGATGCCGATCACCGCCTCGATCTCACCTTTCACTTTCTCGATATCGGCGGTAGGCAGATCGATCTTGTTGATGACCGGCACGACTTCGAGACCCATCTCGACGGCGGTGTAGCAGTTCGCGACGGATTGCGCCTCGACCCCTTGCGCCGCATCGACGACCAGCAGCGCGCCTTCGCAGGCGGCAAGCGAACGCGACACTTCGTACGAGAAATCGACGTGCCCCGGCGTATCGATGAAATTGAGCTGGTAGGTCTTGCCGTCGCGCGCGGTGTACGGCAGCGACACCGACTGCGCCTTGATGGTGATGCCGCGTTCGCGCTCGATCGGATTCGAGTCGAGCACCTGCGCCTCCATCTCGCGCGCCTCAAGCCCGCCGCAAAGCTGGATGATGCGATCCGCGAGCGTGGACTTGCCGTGATCGATGTGGGCGATGATCGAGAAATTGCGTATGAATTGCATGGGAGCCGGTTGCATCGAGTCAGGCTGCGCGCGAGGGCTGGAGCAGCCAGCAAGGCCCGCCCCAGCGTGATCTACAGGAAAATCAGCCTGTAATTATCGCATGGTTCGAGACACCCGGCCTCGACCCTCGGTCTCGATCCGGACTCCTCACCACCAACGGGCGGTTCGAGACGCCCTGTATCCAACCGGCGATCAGCCCTTCTCGATCGGCCCCAACGCGATGAACTGCGTCTGCGCATTGCGGCGCACGAGCAGCATCACGGTATCGCCGGATCTGACCTGCTTCGTCGCCGCGGTGAAGGCCGCCACGCTGCCGACATCGTGATTGCCGACCCGCAGGATCACATCGCCGGGCTGCACGCCCGATCGCCGCGCCGCCGCGCCCTTGACGCTGGCGACCAGCACGCCCTGCCCGGGGCCGAGCTTCAGCGCCTTGCGTCGCGCGGCCGCGATGTCCTGCACCGTCAATCCGAAGCTCTCGACAACGGTGGCCGTGCGTGGGGTCTCCGCGCCAGTGGATTGCGTGGCAGTGGCGAGCAAAGCCGGATCAAGATTATCGAGCACGACCGGCACGTCGAGCGTCTTGCCATCGCGACGCAGTCGCAACTTCACGTGGCTGCCGGGCGGTAGCGAACCCACCAGCGGAGGCAGGTCCGACGAACTGTCGATCTCGGTACCATTGAACGCAGTAATCAGGTCGCCGGTCCTGACACCGGCCTTCGCCGCGGCGCTGTTCGGCTCGACCTGGGCGACGAGCGCGCCGCCGCTGCGCGACGAGCCCATCGCACGCGCCATACTGGAAGTGACCTCCTGGATGCGCACGCCGAGTACGCCGCGCCTGACTTTTCCGGTCGCCTGCAACTGCTGCACCGAATTCATCGCGGTCTCGATCGGTATCGCGAAACTCACGCCCATGTAGCCGCCGGAACTGCTGAAGATCTGCGAATTGATGCCGACCACTTCACCGTGCATATTGAGCAGCGGGCCGCCGGAATTGCCCTTGTTGATCGGCACGTCGGTCTGGATGAAGGGAACGTACTGCTGGCTCGGATCGAGCGAGCGCCGGCCGACGCCGCTGACGATGCCCGCGGTCACCGAATGATCGAAGCCGAATGGCGAACCGATCGCGACCACCCATTGCCCGGGCTTGAGGGCTTTCGCATCGGCGGTTTTCAGGAACGGCAATCCGGTCGCCTGCACTTTCAGCAGGGCGACGTCCGAGAGTTCATCGCTGCCGATCACCTTGGCGGTGAAGTCACGGTGGTCGCCCAGGTGCACGATGACCCGATCCGCGCCGTCCACCACATGACGGTTGGTCAGGATCTTGCCGTCGGACGAAATCAGGAATCCGGTGCCGATTGCGGTGCCGGCATCGTCGTCGGGTGCCGGCATGGGCACGCCCTGTTCACCGAAGAAACGCTTGAAGATTTCTGGCATCGCGTCGTCGTCGCCGGATTTCGACGATTGCTTGCGATCATGGCCATCGTGTTCGGCCTCGATGCTGACCACGGCAGGCCCGGCCTGCTCGACCAGATCGGTGAAATCCGGCAATGATGCGGCGGAGGCGGCGCGCACAGACGGCGCGGCAAGAAAGAGGGTGGCGGTCGCAATCAAAGTCGCGGATCGGATCGAAGGGTTCATGGGATGTGGTCCATGGGTGGGGTTGAAAGAAGTTTCAGGTTTTATGTTTTATGTTTTATGTACCCAAGCAATAGCAGTCAGAATGATTGCGTCGAACATCGATGGTTTAACTTAATACCTAACAACCTAAAACCTAAAACTGCCTCATTGCTTCCCATCCTCCGGCCACGCAACCGTACGCACCGCGCTGTCGCCGGTATCGGGAAGGTTCACGCTGTCCTGGGTGAAAACGTCGCGACCGCGGCCGGACTTCTGACGCTGCAGGTAGGCCTCGAGTTCCGGATCGATCGCATACGGCTGCGGGAATGGCGAGAACGCGGGAGGTTGCGGACGATGGCGCGGCATCATCGGCCGCAGCGGTGAACGGAACGCGGTGACCACGCCATCGTGCACCGGGATCGGCAATTCGATTTTCGGTTCGGGCAGCGCGATCGCGGTGCGCTGGATCGGGGTAATCGCGGCGGGTTCGACGCGCGTCGTGGCGATTTGCGGCGTGTTCGCTTGCGGTTGATGGATTGCATCGAACACGAACACGCCCGCCACGCTCAGCGATGCCGCCAGTGCCACGCCGCCGGCCCAGCGCAGCGCGCGGCTGCGCACCGGTACGGCATGCACGGCTGCGGCATCGAGCGCACTGGCCACGCGATCGGCAAAATCACGCGGCAACGGCTGTGCCTGCCGACGCATGCTCGACGACAGCAACTGCCAGCGTTCCCAACGCGCGCGCAAGTCGGCATCGTGGCGCAGTCGCTGTTGCAGGAATCGCGCGCGGTCGGCATCGAGTTCGCCGTCCATGAACGCGGACAATTCCTCATGCAGGGCTTGTTCGCTCAGGCGATCGTTGCTCATGGACGCACCCGTTCGGAATCCATCAGTGGCCTCAGCTTGAGGTCGATCGCCTCGCGCGCGCGGAAAATACGCGAACGCACGGTGCCGATCGGGCACTGCATGCGCTCGGCGATCTCTTCGTAACTCAACCCATCCATTTCGCGCAACGTGACCGCGACGCGCAATTCCTCGGGCAACGCCGCCACGGTATCGGCGACGGTGTTCTCGATTTCCTGGCGCAGCAGTTCGTGTTCGGGGGTGTCGTCGTCGCGCAGGCGGATCGCACCTGCGAAGTTCACCGCGTCGGCGGCGTCGATGTCGTCGGCAGGCGGGCGGCGGTTGGTGGCGACAAGATGGTTCTTGGCGGTATTCACGGCGATCCGATAGAGCCAGGTGTAGAACTGGGCATCGCCGCGGAAATTCGCCAGCGCCTTGTAAGCGCGGATGAACGTGTCCTGCGCGACATCCTGGCACTCGCTCCAGTCGTGCACATAGCGCCCGATCAGGGCTGCGATCCGATGCTGGTACTTGCGCACCAGCAGGTCGAACGCAGCCCGGTCGCCGCTTTGCACGCGCCTGACCAGCGCCTGGTCCAGTTCGTTTTCGCCCATCCGCACCGATTCTCTCTTGCGCGCGGCTCAGGGCCGCAGGTAGTGACAGACGTTCGCGGGGAAAGTTCCGCCGCTCGGAGCAGCGGTCGCCGGTTTGACCGCCCACGCACCTAGCCCGGATGATACGTTCATTCCCTACGCATACGAATGGACTACAAGTCATGCTCTTCGACGGACTTCGATTCCGGCACTGGCAACCCGAGCTGCGCCCGGACGGCATCATGCTGCTGACCCTGGATCGCGCCGATGCACCGGTCAACGCGATCGCGCAGGCGGTGCTCGATGAGCTCGAGCAGATCATCGAGCGCCTCGACATCGAAAAACCCAAGGCCGTGATCATCCGATCGGCCAAGCCGGGTGGGTTCGCACCTGGCGCCGACATCAAGGAGTTCCAGTCGTTCGATGCGGCGGGCCGGGTCGAGGACGTGCTGCGTCGCGGACAATCCATCTATCAGAAACTGTCGAACCTGCCGATCCCGACCGTCGCTGCGATCCACGGCCATTGCATGGGCGGCGGCACCGAGCTTGCGCTGGCTTGCCGTTATCGTGTCGCCAGCAGCGCCGCGAACACGCGCATCGGCTTGCCTGAAATCAAGCTCGGCATCTATCCGGGCTGGGGCGGCAGTGCGCGCCTGCCGCGACTGATCGGCGCACCGGCCGCGATGGACCTGATGCTGACCGGCCGCACGGTGTCGGCGCAGGCGGCGCTGGCGATGGGCCTGGTGGACAAACTCGCCGAACCTGCAGCCTTGCTCGACGTCGCGACTGCCATCGCCCAACGCGGCGCGGTGCGTCCGTTCAAGACGCGCTTGCTCGGTTGGGCAACCAACACCTGGCTGGCGCGGCAGATTCTCGCACCGATCCTGGTGAAACAGGTCGCGCGCAAGGCGCGCAAGGAACACTACCCCGCACCCTTCGCGCTGATCGAAACCTGGCGTCGCACCAATGGCGGCGTCGACGCACGCCTCAAGGCCGAGGCGCGCTCGGTCGCGAAACTTTCCAGAACCGACACCGCGCGCAACCTGATCCGGGTGTATTTTTTGCAAGAGCGACTGAAGGGACTCGGCGGCAAGGACGGTATCGATAAGAGCGGGGGCATCAAGCGCGTTCATGTGATCGGCGCCGGCGTAATGGGCGGCGATATCGCGGCGTGGTGCGCCTACAAGGGCTTCGATGTCACCTTGCAGGACCGCGAATTGCAATACATCGAGCCGGCGCTCAAGCGCGCGAGCGATCTGTACGCGAAGAAGATCAAGGACGAAGGCAAGCGCGCCGAAACCAACGCACGATTGCGCGCGGATGTCATCGGCAGCGGCGTGGCCGAGGCCGACCTGGTGATCGAGGCGATCTACGAGAACCTCGAAGCCAAGCAGGAATTGCTGGATCGCGTCGAAAAACAACTAAAGCCCGACGCATTGATGACATCGAACACCTCGTCCATCCCGCTCGACGCGCTCAGTGCAAAAATCGCGCAGCCTGGCCGCTTCGCCGGCTTGCATTATTTCAATCCGGTCGCGTTGATGCCATTGGTCGAAATCGTCCGACACAAAGGCGTGGCGGCCGAAACCGGACAGCGCCTCGCCACGTTCTGCCGCGCGATCGACAAACTGCCGGTGCCGGTGGCCGGCACGCCCGGCTTCCTCGTCAACCGCATCCTGATGCCGTACATGATGGAAGCGATGACGGCGTACGCCGAAGGCATCCCCGGCCCGGTGATCGACAAGGCCGCAGTGAAATTCGGCATGCCGATGGGCCCGATCGAACTCGCCGACACCGTCGGCCTCGATGTCGCGGCGAGCGTCGGCAAGATCCTCGCCGAATTCCTGAAGCTGCCGACGCCAGCAGGGCTCGAGGAAAAATTGTCGGCGAACCATCGCGGCCGCAAGGACGGCCAGGGTTTCTACAAGTGGGAAAACGGCAAGGCGGTGAAACCTGAAGTGCCTGCGGACTATCAGGCCCCCGCCGACCTCGAGGACCGCCTGATCCTGCCGCTGCTCAACGAATCGGTGGCTGCGCTGCACGATGGCGTAGTCGCCGACGCAGATCTGCTGGATGCAGGCGTGATCTTCGGTACGGGATTCGCGCCGTTCCGTGGCGGCCCGATCAATTATGTCCGGAGCGTTGGGACGTATGCGCTGCTCGCGAAGTTGCACTTGTTGCAGGCGAAGTATGGGGATCGGTTTGCTGCGCGTGCTGGGTGGGATTCCCAGGCATTGCTTAGCAAGTAGGTCGTTCGTGGTGAGTCTGTCGAACCATGAACGAATTCGTGCTCGGAATCAGAGAGCAAGAGCGTTCCGTCCGCGAAGCGGGCGGAACGCTCTTGCTCTACATCGTGCTCGTCGGCTTGTCCGAATTCGTGATGCCCGCCAGCATCGCTTCGACCTTGCCGCGTGCGTGTTCGCCTTCGGCGGTGTCGGCGAATTGCACGCCGATGCCGGCAGGACGGTTGCCCTGCGATCCGGTCGGTGTGACCCAGACGACCTTGCCGGCGACCGGCAGGCGCTCGCTGCCTTCGGGTAGGGTCATCAGCACGAACACTTCGTCGCCGAGGTTGTAGCGTTTCGGCGTCGCCACGAAGATGCCGCCGCCCTTGATGAAGGACAGGTAGGCGTTGTACAGCGCGTTCTTGTCCTTGAGTGCCAGTGAGAGGATGCCCTGCCGTGCGCCGCCTGGTGCCGTCATGATCGTGCCCCTTTGAGGTTACGGTGCATTGTGTACCCGGATCCGGTGTTCACACCGGACGCGCCGACATCGCGATGCGCCAGTCGCGCAGCAGGCTGGCCAACACCAGGTCGCTGCGGATCGGAGTGCGCAACAACGCGCGGGTGCGGTTGGCGGCATCGAACCATGCGGACAGCTTCGGGAAATCGGGTGCGGCTGTCAAACGCGCTGCGTTCGAGCGGCCAGAACCAGCAACAGCCGCGACACTGCGCGCACCAAGCGCTTCAGCGTGCAGATCGACCGCGAGGTCGGCCGCGAACGCGAGCCGTTGCTCGGCCTGACCGTCGGCCAGCCACGCAGCGGCGACCGCCAGTGGCTGCGCGCGACCGCTCGTGATCGCGGCCAGATCGGCGCGTACGGAATCGCGCAACGTCAGCAATCCTTGCTCGATCCAGTGCGCAGCCAGCCCCGGATGCCCGCGCGCCGCATCGAGCGCGGTTCGCGCGACCGCGGCGTCGTGGCCGCGCGCACGCAACCAGTCCAGCCCAACCTGCGATTCGCCGGGCGGCTGCAATTCGATCCGCTGGCAGCGACTGCGGATCGTCGCCGAAAGCTGCATCGGCGATTCGCACAGCAGCAACAGGTAGCGTTCGCGCATCGGTTCTTCGAGCGTCTTGAGCAAGGCGTTCGACGCGTTGGTGTTCATAGCCGATGCCGGTTCGATCAGCGCGACCTGCGCGCCACCGCGCTGCGGTGTCAACGCGAACCAGCCGCCGAGAGCGCGGACCTGCTCGACCACGATCTCCTTGCGCAACACTTTGGTCTTTTCGTTTTCCTCGAAGCTCAGGTACCGCCAGTCCGGATGGGTGCCGGCTGCGTACAGCACGCAGTCGCGGCACTGCCCGCACGCCGCGCCATCGACGCGCGCACGGCAAAGCAACGTCCGCGCGAGCGCATCGGCGAATACGCGCTTGCCGATATGGGTCGGTCCGCAGATCAACAAGGCATGCGCGAGCCGTTCGCCAGCTAGCGTGTCCAGTGCGCGCTGCAGCGACTCGTGCAGCCACGGCGCGAGCGCGTTCATTTCCATCCGGAAATCGCCTGGGTTAGCTGATCGAGCACGTTGCGCAGCACGACGTCCTGCGGCGCGCCAGCGTCGATCACGCGGAAGCGCCGAGGTTCGGATGCCGCGCGTTGCAGGTAGGTCGCGCGCACGCGTTCGAAGAAATCCTCGCGTTCGTTCTCGATCCGGTCGCGCTCGCCATCGCGCCCGGCGATCCGCGCATGGCCCTGGCGCACATCCACGTCCAGCAGGAAGGTGAGGTCGGGCTTGATCGCCGCCGCCCAGCGTTCGAGCTCGGCGATGCAGGCGGAATCGATCCCGCGTCCGCCTCCCTGGTACGCGAAGCTCGCGTCGGTGAAACGGTCGGTGAGCACCCATGCACCGCGCACGAGCGCCGGCAGGATGACTTCGCGTACGAGTTGCGCACGCGAGGCGAACATCAGCAGCAACTCAGCTTCAGCGCACAACGTGCCCGACGGGTCGAGCAGCAACGCGCGGATCGCTTCGCCGGTATCGGTGCCGCCGGGTTCGCGGGTGACCACGACGTCGAGTCCGCGCCGCTCCAGCACACTGCGCAACGCCGCCATTACGCTCGATTTGCCTGCGCCCTCGCCGCCTTCGATGCTGATCAGGCGACCGTTCACTGCGACTGTTTCTCGCGCTGCAGTTTCACGTAGCGCGCGACCGCCGCGTTGTGTTCGGCCAGCGTCGCCGAAAAAAAGTGGCCGCCACCGCCGCTCGCGACGAAATACAACGCATCGCCGGACGCCGGATGCATCGCCGCATGCAGCGCCGCGCGTCCGGGCATCGCGATCGGCGTGGGCGGCAGGCCGGCCCGCGTGTAGGTGTTGTACGGCGTGTCGGTGTAGAGGTCGCGCTTGTGGATCGTGCCGTCGTAGCTGCTACCGAGGCCGTAGATGATCGTCGGATCGGTCTGCAACAGCATGTTCTTTTGCAACCTGCGAACGAACACACCGGCGACCTGTGCGCGCTCGTCGGGAACCGCGGTTTCCTTCTCGACGATGGAAGCGAGAACCAGCGCCTCGTCGGGCGATTTCAGCGTCGAGTTGGGATCGCGATGCGCCCATTCCTCGCCCAGCGCCGCGTCCATCGCCTTCGCGGCGCGTGCGAGCAGATCGATATCGTTGCTGTCAAGCGTGTAGGCGTAGGTTTCGGGCAGGAAACGGCCTTCCGGATGCTTGCGCGAGCGGCCGAGCTGAACCATCAGCGCGGAGTCGCTGGTGTCGATCAATGCATGATGCAGGTTCGGCGTGGTCTTCAGCGCGGCGCGCAGCTCGCGCATGTTCCAACCTTCGACGATGGTGAAGTGGTACTGGATGACCTTGCCGTTCGCGATATTGCGCAGCAACAGTTCGGGCGTCAGATCCGGCGTGATCGCATATTCGCCGACCTGCATCTTCGAGCGCACGCCCATCGACGCCGCGAGCAATTGCCATTCGAGATCGTTGCCGGTCTCCACGCCTGCTTCGCGCAGCGACACGATCACGCCGCGGAGTGATTCGCCGCGCCGGATGGCCACCTTCGCATCGTGCCCGCCGATCGGGGTGACGGTGAAGCGATGGTAGTGCACGTAACCGACGATCGCGGTGGCGACACCGGCCAGCAACGCCAGTTTGAACAGGTTCGACAGGATGCGGCGGAACACGCCACGTTTCGGTTTTTCGGTCACGCGTCCTCCGGTGGATATTTTTCGAAAGCCTTTTCAGACGTCGCCAACAGATCCCGCAACGCAAGCGCGCGCGGATGCAGCGACCAGCGCCGCTCCCCAAGCACCGCCACCGGAAGGATACCGCGCACGGCGTTGCACAGGATGAGCACATCCGCCGATTCGACCTGGGCGCGCGTCAACACTACTTCACAAGCCTCGACGACATTGCCGAGTATCCATGCGCGGCAGATGCCCGCGATGCCGCAGTCGGCGACTGGCGGCGTCAGCCAGCGTCCATCGCGCAGGGCGAACAGGCTCGCGGAGGTCGCGCTCACTACACGACCGGCCGTGTCGCATTGCAGGCCTTCGTGGATCGACGCATCGTTCCATTCTCCGCGCGCGAGTACCTGTTCGAGCCGGTTGAGGTGCTTGATGCCGGCGAGCCGTGGCTGAATTGCAAGCTGCGTGTCGCACCAGCGCAGCACCAGCCCGTCGCGCGGCGGCGGTGACGGCGCATCGGACAACATCAACACCGTCGTCGTCGGCGTATCCGACGGCGGTGTATAGCCACGCTCACCGATACCGCGCGTCAAGATCAGTTTGAGTACGCCGCGCATGCAGCCCGCGATCAATACTTCGGCTTCGACGCGCAGAAAACCCGGATCTGGGGCAGCGATGCCCAGCACGTCGCAACCACGCTGCAACCGCGCCAGGTGCGCATCCCACCAGACCGGGGCGCCGTGATGGACCAGGATCGTCTCGAACACGCCATCGCCGTAGGCGAGTCCCCGGTCGCGCGGGTCGAGTACATCCACGCGTCGTTCGCCGCTGAAAACTTGCGTCGTCATGTGTCGGCGTCCAGCGCACGCAGCAGTCCGCGCGCCTTCGCTCGGGTTTCGTCGAGCTCAAGCGCGGCGACCGAATCGGCGACGATGCCTGCGCCAGCACGAAAATGCAGGCTGTCGCCGATCTGCCGGAAGCTGCGGATCAGGATGTTGAGATCCATGTTGCCGTTGCGATCGAGGTATCCAAGCGCGCCGGTGTATTCGCCGCGTCCGACGCCTTCGAGTTCGGCAATGATCTGCATGCAGCGCACTTTCGGACAACCGGTGATCGTTCCGCCCGGGAACACCGCACGGATCGCATCGGCTGGAGTCACGTCCGCGCACAACGTGCCGCGCACGTTCGAGACGATGTGATGCACATGGGCATAGCTTTCGACCACCATCAATTCGTCCACGACAACGCTGCCTGGCACACAGACACGGCCCAGGTCGTTACGCTCCAGGTCGATCAGCATGACGTGTTCAGCACGCTCCTTCGGATGACCGATGAGCTCGTTCACCCGCGCGACTTCGTCATCAGCAGCGAGGCGCGGACGCGTGCCGGCGATCGGACGGGTTTCGATGGTGCTGTTGCGTACGCTGATCAATCGCTCCGGCGATGAACTCGCGAGCGCCCAGTCACGCTGGATCAATGATGCCGCAAATGGCGCCGGATTCGCGGCGCGCAGTCGCTGATAGACGGCGCCCGGCACAGGCGGGGTCGCGAACCGCGCCGTCCACGCGCGCGACAGATTGACCTGGAACACATCGCCCGCGACAAGATATTCGTGCACGCGCGCTACGCCGTCGAGGAAACGCTGCGGATCGTCTTCGTCCTGTGCGTTCGGTGGCGTCCATGCGGGCAACGCACTCGTGTGCGCGATTCGCAAATCGTCGTCGATCGCAGCCAGCAGCGCACCGAAGCCATGTTCCGCAATCGCGATCACCACCCCGCGTTCGTGATCGCGCAGCAACGCGCCTGGACATCGCAATGCAAGCGCTGTCGGCAGCGCATCGACTTCGGGCAGTGGAAGACACAGGGTCGGTTCGATTTCGCCGACGAGTTCGTAGCCAAGGTAGAGCGCCCAGCCACCGTGGAACGGTGGAAGTTGCTGCGCGGACGCGATGCCTTGAATGGCATCGCGTGCAACAACTTCCGAGGAGGCAGGATGCCGACTGGATTGCGCTCCATGGATGGATTCTTGCGTGTGTTCCATGCGCCACGCAGCATCAAGCTGGTCGAAAAATCCACCAGCCAGCGCACGCCCATCCAACGTGCGCACGCCGTGTGCGGGATCGCTGCTGAATCCGCTGCCATTCGCTATGAACAGCAGATCCCAGCGCGAACGCGGAGTGCCTTCGGCGACGCTTTCCAGCAGGAGCGGATAGCGCTCCGGAAAACAGCGATGCAAAGCGAGCAGATCGGTGTCGCCCGGCAGCGTGCGCGTTTCGATCACTGTCGGGTCTTCTCGTGTTCCGCTCTAACGACAAGGACTACAGGTGCAGCGCGCGACTTCAGATCGCGCGGAACACCAGCGTTCCGTTGGTACCGCCGAAGCCGAAACCGTTCGACACCGCGACCGTGATCTTCTTCTCGCGCGCGACGTTCGGCACGTAGTCAAGGTCGCAGCCTTCGCCCGGATTGTCCAGGTTGATCGTCGGCGGGATCACGCCGTTGTGCAGCGCGAGTACGCTGAAGATCGCCTCGACGCCGCCAGCCGCGCCGAGCAGGTGGCCGGTCATCGACTTGGTCGAGCTCACCATCGTCTTGTAGGCGTGGTCGCCAAGCGCGCGCTTGAGCGCGAGCGTTTCGGCCAGGTCGCCGAGCGGCGTGGAGGTGCCGTGCGCGTTAACGTATTCGACGTCGGTCGGATCGACCTTCGCATCGCGCAGCGCGACGCCCATGCAACGCGCCGGGCCTTCGCCGTTCTCGCTGGGCGCAGTCATGTGGTACGCGTCGGAACCCGCACCGTAACCGGCGAGCTCGCAATAAATGCGCGCGCCGCGCGCCTTCGCGGATTCGTATTCCTCCAGCACCAAAATTCCGGCGCCATCGCCGAGCACGAAGCCGTCGCGATCGCGATCCCACGGGCGGCTCGCGCGGATCGGATCGTCGTTGCGCGTGGACATCGCCTTCATCGAGCAGAAGCCGCCGACCGAGGTCGGCGTCGCGCCGTACTCGGCGCCGCCGGCGATCATGCAGTCGGCGTCGCCGTACTGGATCATGCGCATTGCGGTGCCGATGCTGTGGTTCGAGGTTGCGCAGGCCGACACCGCAGAGAAGTTCGGCCCCTTGATGCCTTTCAGGATGCACAACTGGCCCGAGACCATGTTGATGATCGTCGAGGGAACGTAGAACGGCGAGATCTTGCGCGGGCCGCCTTCGTGCCACGCGACCGAGGTCTTCTCGATGCCGGCGATGCCGCCGATGCCCGAGCCGATGATCACGCCGGTGCGTTCGGAGTTCGCGTCGGTGATTTCCAGACCCGCGTCGGCCATCGCCATCATTCCGGCGGCGACGCCGTAGTGGATGAACGGATCCATCTTCTTGACGTCTTTCGGCGAGATGAACGCGAGCGGATCGAAACCGCGCACCTCGCCAGCGATCGTGGTGGCGAAACCGGTGGTGTCGAAATGGGTGATCGGGCCGATGCCCGAGCGGCCGTTGACGATGCTGTCCCACGCGCTGGGCAGGTCGTTGCCGACCGGCGACACGATGCCCATTCCGGTGATCACGACACGACGCTGGTGCATTCGATTCTCCGCTGCGCGCATCCGCGCGCCGTTATTGCCTGTGGCGACCGCCATGCTTCGCGCCGCAAATACGCAGGGCCGCATTGCGCGGCCCTGGCATGATGTATCCAGCCAAACGGCCGATCCCCTGACGGGGAACGCCATCAGCTTTTGACGTGGGCCTTCACGTAGTCGATCGCCTGCTGCACGCTGGTGATCTTCTCGGCATCCTCGTCCGGGATTTCGCATTCGAATTCTTCCTCGAGCGCCATCACCAGTTCGACGGTGTCCAGCGAATCCGCGCCCAGATCGTCAACGAACGAGGCGTTCGTGGTGACGTCCTCTTCCTTGACGCCCAGTTGTTCGACAACGATTTTCTTGACGCGTTCTTCGATGGTGCTCATGGATTGACCTCGGTGATGAATTGCCAGCGGGCGTATTGTAGAGGAAACCCGCGCCGATGCCAGTCGCGCACCATGCGGCGGCGCATGCAAGCATCAGGGCCGGCTGTATCAAGGCATGTACATGCCGCCGTTGACGTGCAGGGTTTCGCCGGTGATGTAGGTCGCCGACGGCCCGGCCAGGAACGCCACCGCGCGGGCGATGTCGGCCGGCTTGCCGAAACGGCCGAGCGCGATCTGCGCGAGCATCGCCTCCTTGCCGGCCTCGGGCAGCGCGCGGGTCATGTCGGTGTCGATGAAGCCCGGCGCGACCACGTTGACAGTGATCCCGCGCGAACCGATCTCGCGCGCGAGCGATTTGGAAAACGCGATGATCCCGGCCTTCGCAGCGGCGTAGTTCGCCTGTCCCGGATTGCCGGTGAGGCCGATCACCGATGCGATGTTGACGATGCGGCCCTTACGCGCCTTCATCATCGAACGCATCACCGCCTTCGACGTGCGATAGACCGATGTGAGGTTGGTGTCGATGATCGCGTTCCAGTCCTCGTCCTTCATCCGCATCAGCAGGTTGTCGCGGGTGATGCCGGCGTTGTTGACGAGGATCGAGACCGCGCCGAATTCCTTCGCGATCGCATCGATCAATGCATCGACCGCTGCGCTGTCGGTGACATTCAGCGAGCGCCCCGCGCCGCCGTGTACGGCCAATCGTTCGCCGATCGCGGCAGCGCCGGATTCGGTGGTCGCGGTGCCGATCACGGTCGCGCCTTGCGCGGCGAGTTCATCGGCGATCGCCGCGCCGATACCACGGCTCGCGCCGGTGACTAGTGCGATTTCGCCTTTCAGTGTTTGCTCCGTCATGCCTTGAACTCCATCAGTGCAGCGTCGAAGTCAACCGGCGTGCCGAGCGCGCGCGCCTCCAGCGTCTTGTCGATGCGCTTGATCAAGCCGGTCAGCACCTTGCCCGGCCCGCATTCCAGCACATGCGCGATGTCGCGATCGCGCAGTTCCTGCACGCAACCCGTCCACTGCACCGGCCGATACAACTGGCGCGCGAGCGCTTCGCGGATATCCGACACGTCGTCGAAGCTGCGCACGTCGGCGTTCTGCACCACCGGGATCGATGGTGCGTTCCAGGTAATGTTCGCCATGCGTTCGGCAAGTTTTTCGGCCGCCCCGCGCATCAGCGCGGTGTGCGAAGGCACCGACACCGGCAGCTTGATCGCCTTGCGCACGCCGTTTTCAGCGAGCTTCGCAAGCGCGCGGTCGACCGCCGCCGCGTGGCCGGCGATCACGGTCTGGCCGGGACTGTTGTAGTTCGCCGGCGCGACGATCTCATCATCCGCAACCTGTTCGCAGATTTCGGCGATCAACGCATCGTCCGCGCCAAGCACTGCCGCCATCGCACCGACGCCAGCAGGTACCGCGTCCTGCATCAGCCGGCCGCGTTCGCGCACAAGGCCTGCTGCATCATGCAGCGAC
>JANXZP010000068.1 GCA_025355485.1 Pseudomonadota bacterium | reverse complement strand
GAGCCGCTCGTGCAATGCGCGGGCGGGATGCGCATGTACCATCCGCGCTATCTCGCCGAGGCGCGTCGATTGTGCGATGCGCACGGCGTGTTGTTGATTGCGGACGAAATCGCGGTCGGTTTCGGTCGCACCGGCAGTCTGTTCGCGTGCGAACAGGCATCGGTCGCGCCCGACTTCCTGTTGCTGTCGAAGGGACTCACCGGCGGCATGCTGCCGCTGTCGGCGGTGTTGACGACCCAGCGCGTGTACGACGCGTTCTACGCCGAACACGCCGCGCAGAAGGCGTTCCTGCATTCGCATAGCTACACCGGCAATCCGCTCGCGTGCAGCGCGGCGCTGGCGGTGCTGCGCATCTTCGCCGACGAGCCGGTGATCGGGAACAACCGCGTAACCGCCGCACGCATGGCCGCACTTGCCGCGCCGTTGGCATCGCTTCCGCATGTCGCGCAGGTACGCCAAACCGGGATGATCCTCGCGATCGAACTCGCGGCCCATGTACGCACGCGCACCCCGTTCGCGGTATCCGAACGGCGCGGCCTGCGCGCATACAGGCATGCAATCGCGCGGGGTGTGCTGCTGCGACCGCTGGGCGAAGTGCTGTACTGGATGCCGCCGTATTGCGTCGGCGAAGAGGAACTCTCGCTGCTTGCGCAGGTCACGCGCACCGCGATTGAAGTGGCGGTGGGATAGAAGCGGTTGTAGGTTTCAGGCAGAAGCATTGCCGCGGTGCCGTGATTTGGATACCTGACACTTAAAACCTGAAACTTGGCATGCAACTCCGAACCGTCCGATGTTCCGCATGTCAACATCATTCGCATGATCGAGAAGGAACGATGAGAATCCCGCGCGTCCATCTGACGATCCCGCTGCATGTCGGCGCTGCGGTCGAACTGCCGCCGTCCGCCTGCGAGCACTTGCTGCGCGTGTTGCGCCTGTCCGAAGGCGCGCCGTTGCTGTTGTGCAACGGCGATGGCATGGATTATCGCGCGACGCTGGGCGAGATCGGCAAACGCGGTGCGCGTGCGCAGATTCTTGAGGCGCTGCCCAACCACGCCGAATCGCCGCTGCGGATCACACTCGCGCAGGCGCTCGCGCGCGGTGAAAAGATGGACTGGGTGATCCAGAAAGCCACCGAACTCGGCGTCGCACAGATCCAGCCGATCGTCACCGAACGCACCGAAGTGCGGCTGGATGCCGAGCGCGCCAGTCGCCGGCTCGCGCATTGGCAAGCGGTCGCGACCGCGGCCTGCGAGCAGAGCGGTCGTGCGCGGGTGCCGACGGTTTTCGAGCCGCTCACGCTGGCGGCGTATGCAGCAGGCGTGGATGCCGACGCGATCCGTCTCGCCCTGGATCCCGATGGCGACGCATTATCGAATGCGTTGAACGGCGGCGCATTGCAGAACACGACGCCGATCCATATCGTGGTCGGGCCCGAAGGCGGGTTGTCGGAACGCGATCACGCGCAATTGCGCGCGGCTGGATTCAGCGGGGTGCGGTTGGGTCCGCGCATCCTGCGCACCGAAACCGCAGGACTCGCAGCGATCGCGTCGTTGCAGACGCTGGCTGGGGATTTGCGCTAGCTGTCGAGAAACTCAGGCAGCTGCGATCGCCGACTGCTGCAACGCATCGGCGAGTTGCACTTCCACCGCGGCCAGATCCGGCACCGCGACCTGGTCGTCGTTGAACATCGCCTGCGCGTACACGCCCAGCGGCAGGTCGGCGTCGTTGTCGCCGAATTCGAGCAGCGCGATCTGCGCGATCGTGACCAGGCGCGGGAAGCCCTGGGTCAGCACGGCGAAATACGGCATCTTCGCGTGATTGCCGACCGCCTTGAGCACAGCCACCTTGGCGCCGAGTACCGGCGCTTCCTGCGACCAGCCGACCAGCCGCGAGTACGACACGATCGGCAGCGCCCAACCGCGCCAGCGCGCGCGCCCGAGCAGCCATGCCGGCGCGCCCGGCACCGGATCCGGATCGGAATAGGTGATGACCTCGGCCAGCGAGGCATTCGGCAACAGCAGATTACCGCCGGTAACGGCGATCAGCACGCCGCGGATGTCGTTGGCAACGGTAGCGTTCATCGGCTCGTACTCGTGGAAGAGTGGTGCATGCGTGGTTTCATAGATGTCCGCATCATCAGGCCCAGCGCGCCGTGGCGAACCCGGCCAGTTCGGCCGGCGAGGCCACGATCGCGCCCTGGCCATCAAGTGCGCTTGCGGCAGTGGCATCGAAACAAGTCATCGGCGTCTGCACCAGCACCTTGCCTCCATGCGCGCTGTGCGCGCGCGCCGGTTCGACAATCGCCGCTTCCGCGCCACTGAGCACGACGATGACCGTCGCCGAATCGTTCAGCGCCGGTGCGAGTCCCTGGCTCGCGTCGCCATCGCCGGCGACGAAGTGCAAACCATCGCCCTTCGCCATCACTAGGCCCGTGCTCACGACGCCGACTGCACCCGGCTGCGCGGCATCGCCAGCCTTGGCCAAGTACACCGGCAGTTTCGTGGCTTTCGCCAATTGCTGCGCGAGCCGGTCGTGCTTGCCCGCATCGAGGTGTTGCCACAACAGAACCGGCACCGGCAGCGCGTCCGGCAGCGCGCCGAGGAACTGGCGCACGGCGTCCGGGCCGCCGAGTCCGGCGATGATCGCGATCAGTCCGTCGGCCTGTTTGATGGCCGGCGCGGGCTTCTCTGCGGCGTGGCCTGCTGCGGCTGGCGCGTCGGCGACTTCGGCACCGTCCATCGCCTGTAGCGAAAGTCCGCCGATATCGATGTCCAACGCGGGTTTCGCCGCTACGGCCTTGCGCGGCGCGGGGAGATCGGCGTCCATGTCCATCAGTGACAGACTGGACAGCGCGTTCGATTCCGGCTGCTGTGCGACGCCGGTTTTTTCGGCGCTGTCATCGTGTTCTTGTTCTGGAAGCGTCACGCCTTCGATTCGGGTTTCGTCCTCGGACTGCGTGCGCAACAGATCGTCCAATGACATCGCCGGTTCGGCCTCGGCCTGCTCCTTGCCGGCCTGGTTTCGTTCGGCGTCGAAGCTCGCGCTGAGGGCAGCGAAATCGGCATCGTCGACGAGCGAGAGTCCACCGGTTTCCAGAGATTCGGACGACGCGCTGTCGATAGCGACCGACTCAGGCGCGGGATCGCCGGCGGGCGTTGCAGGATCGGTATCGTCGACGAGCGAAAGCCCGGAGAGATCCGGCGGATCCAACGAAGCATCGTGATTGTCGGTACGTGCAGGCGCGGCGACTGCAACTTGCGCGGCGAGATCGGCATCGTCAAGCAGGGACAGTTCGACATGCTGCGGCGACGTGCCGGCGACTTGCGTCGTTCCGGTCCGCGTATCGTCTGGCGCTGAATCCGGCGAATGCGGCAAGCGTTCGGCATCCGCCCGCACCGGCGGCAGCACGTCGTCGCGTCCGAGCACCTTCGCGGCGAGGTGCCGCGCCCAACGCGCAAGATCCCAACCGCTGAGGCGGCGGCTCACATCGGCGTCATCGAATACCACGGTCGCATCGGGATCGTCGAACAGCGGCTGCCAGGGCTCCAGCAACGCGGCGTCGGTGTTCTCGTCCACGCTGACCAGCCACACGTCCGGGTGTTGCTCGCGCATCTGCTCCGGTTCGAGCTGGTTGAAATCGCCGGTCGCGAGAATCTTTGCGCCGAGCTCGTCGAGAGCGTCGCGCAGCTGTTGCTGGGCTTCGCCGGAATGCCCGAGCACGACCACCCGCAGTTGCGCATCAGCCATCGTGTCGTACCGCGTTGAGCAGATCGAAGACGTTGCGCATCAATTCCACTTCCTGGTAAGGCTTGCCGAGATAGCGGTTGACGCCGATCTCGAACGCGCGCTGGCGATGCTTCTCGCCGGTACGCGAGGTGATCATCACGATCGGCACGTCGCGCAGTCGCGGATCGTTGCGCATGTGGGTGGCGAGTTCGTATCCATCCATGCGCGGCATTTCGATGTCGAGCAGCATCAGGTCCGGCACGCGCTCGACCATCTTTTCGATTGCGTCGATGCCATCCTTCGCGGCGAGGACTTCCATGTTGTTGCGCTCGAGCACGCGGCCGGTGACCTTGCGCATGGTGATCGAATCGTCCACAACCATGACCAGCGGCACGCGGCGCACTTCCTGCACCGGCGCCGCTTCGATCGGTACGCCGGAGATTGCCTGCGCGTCGTAGCGGCGAACCAGCGGAACGACGTCGAGGATCACCATCACCCCGCCATCGCCCATGATCGTGGCACCAAAAATGCCCGGCACCGAACTGACCTGCGCCCCGACCGGCTTGACC
>JANXZP010000036.1 GCA_025355485.1 Pseudomonadota bacterium | reverse complement strand
CGCGGGCTCGGCACGCCCGAAGGCCGCGCCGCGTTCGTGCATGCGATCGCGCACATCGAGTTCAACGCGATCAACCTCGCCTGGGATGCGGTGTACCGGTTTCGCGGCATGCCGCTTGGGTTCCATGCTGACTGGGTAGGCGTCGCCGCCGACGAAGCGCGGCATTTCGCGATGCTGCGCGAGCGGTTGCAACAGTTGGGCCACGATTACGGCGATTTCGATGCGCACAACGGCCTGTGGGAAATGGCCGAAAAGACCGCGCATTCATGCCGCGAGCGCATGGCGCTGGTGCCGCGCGTGCTCGAGGCGCGCGGGCTGGACGTGACGCCGGGCATGATCGCGCGCCTGCGCACGGTCGGCGACGATGCGACCGCCGACATCCTTGTGGTGATCCTGCGCGAGGAAGTCGCGCATGTCGCCGCGGGCTCGCGCTGGTTCCGCTGGTGCTGTGAACGCGATAGTGTCGATCCAGATGCCGAGTTCGCGCGCCTGATTGCGCTGCATGCGCGCGGATCGGTGCGCGGGCCGTTCAACCTCGACGCACGCAGCGCCGCCGGATTCAGTGCTGCGGAGCTGGAGTCGCTGGCGTCGTCGCAGCCGGAACGCCCATGAATCCCTCGATCGCCTGCACGTAAGTCGCACTGTTGGTCAGGTTGTTGTGATTGGCATGCGGGACGACGACGACCTCGGGCTTGGGATGGAAATGCGCGATCAGCACATCCGAATTCGCACGCGGCACGATCTGGTCGCCGTCCGCTAGAACGACCAGCGTGCGCGCCTTGATCGATTCCGCGCGACGCCAGGATTCGTAGCGGTCCTTGATCAGCCACGACACCGGGAAGATCGGATAGCGTTGCTGCGCGATGTTGACGATGCTGTCGTAAGGCGTGGTCAGCACGAGCTTTGCGACGGCACGGTTCGCTGCGACATACGTTGCGACGCCAGTACCGAGGCTGCGTCCGATCACCGACACGTGCGCGTGTCGTGCTTGCACGAAGCCGTATTCCGCCAGCGCATCGGCGTACAGGCCCGCTTCGGTCGGCTCGCCCGCATTCGGCCCATAGCCGCGGTAGGGAACGAGGTAGACGCTGTACCCGGGCAGCATCCTGCGGAAGATATCCACGTCACGTTCGACGCGTTCGCCATTGCCGCCGAAGTAGATGATCGCTTCGGGCTGCCCGGGATTCACGATCCAGCCGTGCAGGAGCCTGCCATTGGCCGGGATCGAAATGTCCTGCGCATCCGGCGCGTTGACCAACGGTTGCGGGAAATAGAGGATCGAACGTTGCATCACATACAACGCGACGCCGGCAAGCAGGTACAGCAAAACGGCGACTTTCAGGAATCGTAGCAACAATCGTTTCAGGGGAATCGGTTCCATCGCGCTATAGCGAGGTCAGGCTTGCGCCATCCGCATCCACCCGCAATACCGAACCTTGCTCGTACCAGTCGCCGAGCACGATGCGCGTGCGTGGTTGATCACCGACGGCGAGGTTGTGGATCGCGGGGCGATGGGTGTGGCCATGGATCATCGTGGCGACGCCATAGCGCGCGAACGTGTTCTCCACGGTCGTCGTGCTGACATCGGTGATGTCTTCACGCGCCATGTCGCCGGCCGCTCCTGCGCTTCCTGCGCCCGCGGCGACCGAAGGGAGTGCAGAGCCACTTGCGCATCCATGCGCGGCGCGTACATTGCGCTGGTGTTCGATGCTCGCGGCGCGCGCGCGTTGTGCGAACGCGATGCGTGCGTCCAGCGATTGCGCGAGGAATTCTTCCTGCCACGCTGGATTGCGGGTCTGGCGACGGAACGCCTGGTAGTCGGCGTCGTCTGTGCACAGCAGGTCGCCGTGCATGAGCAGGGTGGGGCGCCCGTAAAGATCGATCACGCAGGGATCGGGCAGGATCGCGAAACCTGCGCGCGCGACGTAGCCCGCACCGAGTAAAAAGTCGCGATTGCCGCGCAGGAAATGCACTGGCGCGCCCGTGCGCGCGAGCGCCGACAATCCATCCGCCACTTCGCTGCCTACCGATTGCGGATCGTCGTCGCCAACCCAGTATTCGAACAGGTCGCCGAGGATGTACAGCGCATCGGCATGCGCTGCTTCATCGCGGAGGAAATCGAGAAACAACGCGACCAGCCGCGGACGCGCAGCGTCCAGATGCAGATCGGAAACGAACAGCGTCGTCATCGAAAGCGACGGCTTACTGCGCAGCGGCAGGCAGGATCTCGACGCGGTCGATCGTCACCGGCGTCACCGGCACGTCGGCAGTGAACTTGCCCTGCGGATGGGTCTTGACCGCGCGGATCTTGTCCACCACGTTCATGCCCGCCACCACCTTGCCGAACACCGCGTAACCCCAGGTGGTGTCGTTGGCTTCGGACACGTAATCGAAACGCGGGTTGTCCACCAGGTTGATGAAGAACTCCGATGTCGCCGAAGCCGGCACGCGTCCGCGCGCCGCTACGATGGTGCCGCGCTGATTGGACAGTCCGTTGTTGGCCTCGCTCGGGATCGGCGGATGCGCAGGTTTCTTCTGCAGATCCACCGTGTAGCTGCCGCCCTGGATCAACAGGTCGTCGATCACACGGTGGAACACCGTGCCGTTGTAGAAACCCTCGCGCGCATAGGTCAGGAAATTCTCGACCGTGCGCGGCGCCTTCTCCGGATAGAGTTCCAGCACGATGTCGCCCATGTTGGTATGCAGCGCGACGCGCGGGCCGGCCTGTAGCGCGACCGGCACGTTTGCATTGGTGTCGCTGGTCGCGGTCTTGGCGGCGGGAGGCGCGGCGAACGCGACGGCGCACGCGGGCAGCAGCAGGATGGCCAGCAACGGGGTCAGGCGGATGCGCATCGGGCTCGCTCCAGGAATCGCGGCGAATGATAGATGCGCATTGTAGGGCCGCGCGCCGCAATCCGCTAAAATCACCGATCCGCACACTTGGCGCGCACCATGACCTGCCGCACCCGCTTTGCCCCGAGCCCGACCGGCTACCTGCACATCGGCGGCGCACGCACCGCGCTGTATTGCTGGCTGGAAGCGCGCCATCGCGACGGCGATTTCATCCTGCGGATCGAGGACACCGACCGCGAGCGATCCACCGACGCGGCGGTGCAGGCGATCATCGACGGCATGGATTGGCTGGGACTGGACCACGACGAAGGACCGATCTTCCAGACCCAGCGCATGCATCGCTACCAGCAGGTCGCATCCGAACTGCAGCAGGCGGGCAAGGCGTACTACGCCTACGAGTCGAAGGAGGAGATCGAGGCGATGCGAGCCGCGGCGATGGCCAAGGGCGAGAAGCCGCGCTACAACGGCCATTATCGCGACCGCAACGAGCCATGCCGCGACGATCCGAACCGCGTGCTGCGCTTCCGCAATCCGGTCGG
>JANXZP010000247.1 GCA_025355485.1 Pseudomonadota bacterium | reverse complement strand
AATCCGGCACCGCGACCGGAACCTGCGCCGCGCCGTTCGCATCCAGCAGCACCGGCCCGAAGAACAGATCGACGGTCTGGACGTGCGCGGTCGGCCTGCGCGCCTGCGGCAGCGGGCCCAGCGCCATGTCGCCGCCGAAGCGCAACTTCGCGGTGCCGCCTTCGAAGCTCTCGATCACGCGACCGTAGATGTCGTAGGCATCGATGCCGAGCCGGCGCGGCGCGAAGAAATACGCGATCGGGTCGGGCACCGGGAAGCGCGTGATGTTGAGGATGCCGACATCGACGGCGGACACGGTTACGTACGCTTTCTGGCGCGCGAGCTGCGGCACCTTGATCGTCACTGGCAGATTGCGTTCGGGCAGCATCTGCTTCGGTACGTCGATCGCGACTTGCAGGCTGCGATCGGCGCGGCCCATCGGCACGTGCGCGACGCCGACCGCGCGCGCGGGCGTGGTTTTCTCGGTCGCGGACCCGCCGCGGAATACCAGCGCGGTCACATACACATCGTGGCGTTCCCATTCCGTGGTAACCGGGATGTCGAACGTCGCGCCGGGCTTCGCATCGATCGTCATGACCGACAGCAGATGATCGCTCTCGACCAGCAGCAGTCCCTTGCCGGGCTGCGGCGGCGTGACCGTGACCTTCAACGTGTCGCCTGCGTGATAGGAGGTCTTGTCGAGCGCGAGCTTGACCTTGTCGGGCCGCGCATCGAGGCCGCGATTCTGGTCGTCCCAGCTCCAGCCGGCCTGGAACGGATAGCGGCTGGTCAGGCCGGTTTGCGGATCGAGCACTTCGAGCCGGTAGCCGCCCCACTCCACCGGGAAATCCACTTTCGCGCTGGTGCTCACGGACACGTCCACCGTCTTGCTGGTGATGTTGTCGAAGCGACTGGTGAAATCGTAATCCCACGCGTTGTCGCTCCACCGCCAGATGTAATCGCGGTGTTCGCGCACGAGATTGACCTTCAATCCATTCGCCGGCACGCGCTTGCCGTTCGCATCCACGCGGATGATTTCGAAACCAGCATTGCCGTTCGGCGATGCGCCGTCCTTGTCGTCGAACAGCGGCCGCACTGCGACCAATGCGTTCGCCGGCCACAGCGTGCGCTTGAGGGTGCGCGTCACCGTGCGTCCGCCGGTTTCGTACACGCTGCCGGAAACGACTATTGCAATTGGCGCTTTCGCGCCCGCGGCTTCGGACGGCAGATCGATGTCGTGCGCGAACTGGCCTTTCGCATCGAATGTTTCGTCGACGATGTCCTTCGCTTCCTTCGGCAGCGTGATCGTCGGATCGCCGAAGAACCAGCCCTTGTACGCGTCGGCTTTCGCCTTGCCCAGGCTTGTGGCGTCCATTTCCAGCGGATGCTGGTCGGCCGATACCGCGAGCTTCGCGGTGAAACGGTTGCCGTCGGCCGGCGCGCCGTACAAGTACGCAGCGGTCGCCTTGAGTTTCAGCGGTTCGCCCGGATGCACCACGGCCTGCTCGGTCGCGAGGTCGAGCTTCATGCGCTCGGGCAGGAACTCCTCGATGCGCAGGGTGAAGGCATCGACTACATCCTTGCCGTCGGGCGTCGCGCGGAACTCGACCTGCCAGCGGCCGGTCGGCGCATCGGTAGGCATCGCATACGTCCACGCGTAATAGCCGAGTGTTTGTGGATCGAGTTTGGTCTTGAGGAATTCGTGCCCGTCGGGTTGCTTGAGCACAAGGAACAACGGTTGCGGCTTGATCGGCTTGCCGTCGTAATCGCGCATCAATGCGGAGAGCCGCACGGTTTCGCCGGGACGATACAGGTCGCGTCCCGACCAGGTGAACACATCGAACCACGCCTGCTTGCGTCCGGCGACCTCAAACTCCGACAAATCCAGCGCGGGCTGGTTGAACGGCAGCATCGAGGTATCGCTGCCGTGGCGCGCAACCATCACCTGTGTGCTGTCTAGTGTGTATGCAATCAGCGCATTGCCGGCATCGTCGGTGGTCGCCTTGACGATCGGTTCGCCGGACTTGTCGATCACCTGCAATTCGACGCTACCGATCGCAGCGCCGTTCTGCAGCGATGCGGTGTGCACAAACAACTTGTCCTTGTATGCGCGCACGTGCAGGCCGATATCGCTGACGTAAAACAGCGCGGTCTGGTAGCCGCTGCGGAAACGGCCCGCCGGTTTCATCACCGCGAAATACAGGCCAGGCTTGTTGAGTTCCTCGATGGTCTGGATCGGCAGGTAGGTCAGGACGCGTTCGTTCTCCTTGCCACCAAGCACGAAGCGGTTGAGATACACCGAATCGGCCATCTTGAACATCGGCGTGTGCTTGCTGTAATCGGCGTCGAGTTCGTAGCTGTCGCGCTGGCCGCCGCGCTGGTATTGCGAATAGAACGTCGAGAGTTTCTTGTCCTGCACGCGGAAGAATTCCACGTCCACTTCCGGCACATTGACCGACACCACCGGCAGGCCGCGCGAATCGCGCGCGGGCAGCACGCTGCCCTGCGATGCGAAACCGACGACCGGATCGAGCGGTCCGGTATAG
>JANXZP010000157.1 GCA_025355485.1 Pseudomonadota bacterium | reverse complement strand
ACGGGCCAGGTAGGCGACCAAGCCAGCCACCTGCAGCCACAGCACGATCGTGGTCGCGTAGCCCAACCCCGCCGCACCCAGCTCCGGCAATCCGAATGCGCCGAACATCAGCGCATAACCCAGCGGCGCGAGCACGAGCAGACCGGCGATACCGAACACCATCGTCGGCACCGTCCAGGCGATTCCTTCGCTGAGATAGCGGCAGACCAGGTACAGCGCGAACGCCGGCGCGCCCCAGCTGATCGCATCGAGGAAGGCGATCGCCTCGGGCCGTACATTCGACGCCACATGCATCGCATCGAGCAACACGCCGCCAAAACGCGCCAGCACGAACAAGCCAACGCCCATCGCGAACGCGAGCCACAGCGCCTGCCGGAACAGCGGGCCGATCGCATCGCGCCGGTTCGCGCCGTTGTATTGCGAGACGAACGACGGCACCGCCATCAGCACGCCGATCAGCAACAGCAACACGATCGACCACACGCCGCTGCCGACCCCGACGCCGGCCAGGGTCAAACCGCCGTGATGGCCGGCCAGCACCGTATCGACCACGTTCATCGCGACCGCCGACAGTTGCCCGAGCACCAGCGGCAAGGCCAGCAACCAGGTAGCGCGCACTTCACGCAGGAGGCGCGCAAGACGGAATTCAGGAGGCGACATCGCGGCGGAAAACATCGACAATCCGCGCATCTTAGCCTGCCGGGGAAGGCGCGGCATGACGAACGAAACGACTGCGTTAAGTCCGGAGCCGGACCGCATCGCCAACGCCGCGACACCGAAACCGACCGGCGCGATCTGCAGCAACTGCGGCACGCCGCTGCTGGGCGAGCATTGCTATCACTGCGGCCAGCCGGTCAAAGGCCTGGTGCGGCGTTTTTCCAGCGTGCTTGGCGACGTCGCCGACACCCTGTTCGAGATCGACACCCGCCTGACCCGCACGGTGGCGCCGCTGCTGCTGCGGCCGGGCTTCCTCAGCCTCGAATATTTCGCCGGGCGCCGCGTGCGCTACGTCAGCCCCGTGCGGCTGTTCTTCTTCGTCAGCGTGGTCGCATTCTTCGTCGCGCAGTGGAGTTTCGACCAGAGCAACACGCAGGCGGTGCAGTTCGACGACAACGGCATCAACAAGGCGATGACGGTGGCCGCGGTCGAACAGGAGCGCGATGCGGCATTGCATGCGATCGACGCGAGCACGGCGGCCATCGCAGTGGCTCCCGACGTCGCAAGGGACATTGCGAAAGCCGGGGCCAAGATACGCGCGCAAGCCGATGCGCGCATTGCCGAATTGAATGCCGCGCAAAAACAGGGCAAGCCACCGCCGAAACACCTCGACAAGCTGACCTTCGGCGGCGATACGCCGTGGGATCCGGTCAAGAATCCGTTCCGTTTCAGCGCACTGCCGGCATTCGCGAACGGCTGGTTGAACCAGATGGCAGGGCGTGCGCAGGACAACCTCGCGCGCGTGCAACACGACCAGCGATTGCTCTGGGATGCCTGGCTGAGCGCGGTGCCATCGACATTGTTCCTGCTGCTGCCGCTGTTCGCGGTGCTGCTCAAGATCGCCTACGCGTTCAAGCGACGGTTGTACATGGAACATTTCATCGTCGCGCTGCACAGCCATGCTTTCCTGTGCTTCGCGCTGTTGCTGGTGCTCGTGCTCAACGGCCTCGCCGGAGTGACGACGTCGCCGTGGATGCATGCGCCGCTCGAGTGGGCGAAGGTCGCCCTCATCGTGTGGATGCCGCTGTACCTGCTGCTGATGCAGAAACGCGTGTACCAGCAGGGCTGGATCATGACCATGATCAAATACGGCGTGCTGGCGATGATCTATTTGGTGCTGCTCAGCTTCGGTGCGGCGATCAGCCTGTTGGTGAAACTGGTTTGGCTGTGATCTATGAGGTCACGCTGCATGCGCGCGCGGAGATTGCTGGTGCCTACCTGGCGTGGTTGCACGAACACATCGCGGACATGCTGGCGTTGCCATATTTCGAGAGCGCCGAATTGTGCGCGCTGGAGTCCGGCTCCAATATCGAACGGAGTTGGTGCGTTCGATATCGATTGCACGATCGCGCCGCGCTCGACGATTACCTGCGCGAGCACGCGCCGCGCATGCGCGCCGCCGGCATCGCGCGCTTCGGCGATGCATTCCGCGCCGAACGGCGGGTGCTGACGCCGCACATGGTTGTGCAAGTGTCGCGAGCGCAGGATGCGCAGGAGCGACCGCCGCTGTCGCGCTGATCCCGTTAGCGCGACAACTGCTGGCGCAACAGTGCCGGACGCTGCGCCGGATCAGCGCCCAGCAATTGCCGGCGCAGTTGCTCGCGCCGGTCGTCCGGCAATTTTCGTGCGAGTACGAACAGTTGCGCGCGCGCGTCGGCCGGCAACGCACGCAACATGTCCAGGGTCGCCTCGCGTTCGCCCGCTGGCACGTAGGCGAACAGGTGCTGCGCCTGTCCGATCCATTCGCCGACGGACGGGCCCAGCAACCACGCGCGTTGGCGATCGGCATCCTGCGCGGCGAATTGCGCACGCAACGCGGCCTGTTCCGTTGCCGGCAACGCAACGAACTTCGCCGCGGCGGCACGCACGCGCGCCTGCTCGTCCGCCGGCAATGCGCGCCAGGCCGAGTAGCGTGCTCGTTGGCGGGCGCGTTCGAGCGGCGGCAACGCCTGCAACTCCACGTTGCGGCGCAGGAATCCGGCGCGCGCGGTCGCATCCATCGCCTGCCAGCGTTTGGCGTTCGCGAGCAATTGCACGCGGCTGGCCGGATCCAGCGTCGGCCAGCTTTCGCGCCACGATGCGAGCAGTTCGCGCGTACCCGCATCGAGTGCAGGCCAGTCTGCGTTCTGCGCGCGCACCGGCGACAGCGCCAGTGCGATCGTGATCGCGAGCGCGCACGGCAGCATCCAGCGATCAGCGCCCACCACCACCTCCCTCTGCGTCAGGAGCGCTGGTTTCCGGTGCGGAGCTCTCGGGCAACGGCGCGGGCGCATTCGGATCCGGTTCCGCCGCGTTCGGCCCTGCGGCATACCACGCGTACAGATCGAGATCTCTCGCGACGCGTGCGCCATCCGGATCGTCGAGCCAGCCGAAATCCGGGCTCGCGAGTACGACCGCTGTTTCCGACAGGATCGCCGCTGGTGTCTGCGCGCGCAGGGTCTCGATGCGATTCGCAGCGCTCGGTGATGCGCCCTTCCATACGAAACTTGTCGCCAGTGCGAGCAGCCCGAGCGCGAGCATCGCCTGTAGCACCCTCCGCAACCAACGCGGCGCGCGCGCGGCGATGGGCGCCGTTGCCACCGCGCGAATGGCGATCGGCGTCGGCGGCATGCGATGGGTCGGGTCGGGCAACTGTTTCGCGCGCGATTGCAGGCGTTCGCGCAAACCACGCAAGGTGGTGTCGTCGATGCCCTGCGCATGCAGCTCGCGCAGCGCGCGATACAGTGCATGCCGATACGCTTCCGGCGAGACCCGCAGCACTTCGGCGCCGTGCGCCTGGTCCAGGCCCGCGACCAGCCGCAGAAGCAACGCCGCGCGCGGGCCCGCACTGAGGTGCGCGAGCGGTTGTTCCGCGGACGATTTCGCGAGTTCGCGCAGGACCGGCTGTGCCAGCAGACGCTGCCAGAAAAATGCCGGCCAGCGCGCCAGCGGAAGTTGTGCGGCCTCGGCGCGAAACGCGCGCGTGGCGGCGTCGATCGCCGCCTGCGCGCGCGCCGGATCTCCGCATTGCGCCTCGGCCAGCACGAATCCGCGACGTTCGATCCCGCGCAGGAACGCCGTGAGTGCAGCTTCCCCCGGCGCTGGGTGCGTGGCGATGTCGGTCATGCGGCCTGGATCATGCGGCGGTTTTCACGGCGATTGGCAATGCCGGAATTCTACCCGCAGACGGCGCCGGGCTCGTTCCGGCGCAGGCTCGCTCGAAACGCTTGACAGACGAAAATTTCACGCTCCGCAAGACAGCGTAAGGCTTCCGGCATTTTGGCTTGTGCACAGCAACCCGATTCCCGCGATCACGCCTGTTTCCGACCGCGCTCACGCTGAGTGACAGCGCGATGACATACGCAACTGATTGATTGGACTGCCATATGACAGTCTGGCTAAAAACTCGCCAATGCGCCGACAGGGCCATCGGCATTGCGACGCGCAGCGTGTGTCGGCACTGTGTCCACAGACTTATCCACAGATGGTGTGGATAAAGACATTTTCTTATCAAAGCCAACGGGTTGTGGGCGTTTTGTGCGGATTGCTGGAGCTAGTCTCGCTAACTGAACCCCATCCGTTACCGGAGCACCTGTGAGGCCGGATTGGGGCGGTTGCTAGACTGAGGAAATGCCCTCGCAAGATCACGAAGCGGTGCTGCGCGTCGCCCTGCCGCTGCCGCTGCCGCGTTGCTTCGATTACCTGCCGCCAGCCCACGCACACGCCGATGCGATGCTGCTCGGTTGTCGCGTGCGCGTGCCGTTCGGCAACCGCGAGTTGGTCGGTGTGGTCGACGCCGTCGGCGCGCCGGCTGCCGATGCGCCCGATCTCAAGCGCGCCATTGCACTACTCGACCACGAACCGATCCTGCATGGCGAATTGCTGACAACGCTGCGCTGGGCCGCACGCTACTACCACAAGCCGCTCGGCGAGGTGATCGCGACCGCGCTGCCGTCGACGCTGCGCCGCGGCGATCCGCTTCCGGACACCTGCGCCTGGGGCTGGTCGCTGACCGAAGCCGGCCGTACCGGCCTTGCGAGTTTGCGCCAACGCACGGCGACACGGCGATTTGCTGACCGTATCAAGGCGTCGGCGGTCGATGAAGCGGCAGTCGATGAAGATGTACTCGATGCTGATTTCGATGGCTGGCGCAGCGCAGCCCGCACGTTGCACAAACGGGGTTTTGCCGAACGCGTTGCGCTGCCGCGGGGAAGCAGCGCGGGTTTCGCGACGTCTGGCCACGCACTCAATCCCGCGCAACGCATCGCCGCCGATGCGGTGCTCGCGGCGCGCGATCGTTTTCAGCCCTTGCTGCTCGAAGGCGTCACCGGCAGCGGCAAGACCGAGGTGTATCTGGAAGCGATCGCCGACTGCATCGCGCGCGGCAGGCAGGCGCTGGTTCTCGTTCCGGAAATCGGTTTGACACCGCAGACATTGCGTCGTTTCCGCGCACAACTCGGCGTACCGGTACACGCATTGCATTCGGGACTGGCCGATGGCGAGCGTGCGCGCGTCTGGACGGCGATGGCGCGCGGCGAAGCGCGCGTGCTGGTTGGCACGCGCTCGGCGATTTTCACGCCATTGCCGGACGCGGGCCTGATCGTGGTCGACGAGGAACACGACGCAAGCTACAAGCAGCAGGACGGCGTGCGCTATCACGCGCGCGATCTCGCCCTGGTGCGCGGCAAGGCGCTCGCCATTCCGGTACTGCTTGGCTCGGCGACGCCATCGCTCGAGTCGCTGCAGCATGCGATCGGAGGCCGCTATGCACACTTGCAATTGCGGCAGCGCGCCGGCGATGCGAAGCCGCCGTCGGTGCGCGTGATCGACGTGCGCAAGCGCGTGCTTGATGGCGGACTGTCGCAGGACATGCTCGATGTGATCGCCGCGACGCTCGCACGCGGCGAGCAGGCCTTGGTATTCAAGAACCGTCGCGGATACGCGCCGGTTTTGATCTGTTACGACTGCGGCTGGAACGCGCGCTGCAAACGCTGCGACTCGGCGATGACCGTGCATGCGCGCGGCGGCAAGTTGATCTGCCATCACTGCGGCGCGCGTCAGTTCGCGCCGAAAGCGTGTCCGGATTGCGCGAGCCTCGCCCTGTTGCCCCAAGGCGCGGGAACCGAACGCATCGAGGACACGCTCGCGAAACATTTCCTCGACGCGCCGCTACTGCGCGTTGATCGCGAAACCACGCGCCATCGCGACGCGCTCGAAAAACATCTCGGAACGCTCGGCGACGGTGCAGGCATCCTCGTCGGCACGCAGATGCTCGCGAAAGGCCACGACCTGCCGAACCTGACCTTGGTCTGCGTGGTCGGCGTCGATGAAGGCCTGCATTCGGTGGATTTCCGCGCACCGGAAAAACTCGCGCAGTTGCTGATCCAGGTCGCCGGTCGCGGCGGCCGTGCAAGCAAGCCGGGCACGGTGCTGCTGCAGACGCATCACCCCGAACATCCATTGCTTGCGACATTGTTGAACGGCGGTTACCCAGCATTCGCCGCACTCGAACTTGCACAGCGCGAAGCCGCGGGATTTCCGCCTTACGGCTATCTCGCATTGCTGCGAGCGGAAGCGCCGAACGATGCAGCCGTACAGGAGTTCCTGATCGAAGCGAAGGAAGCCTTCGTGACGAACGCGACAACCGCATCCATCCACGGCCCGCTGCCAGCGCCGATGCCACGACGCGCAGGCAAGGCACGCGCGCAATTGCATCTGTCGGCAGCGCAACGCCCGGCACTGCAGGCCGCGCTGAATGCGTGGATGCCGCAATTGCACGCGCTCAAATCCGCGCGCAAGGTGCGCTGGTCGCTGGATGTCGATCCGGTGGATTTGTACTGATGGGCGAAGTCGCACTTCCACATGTCGTGATCCTTGGAGGCGGCTTCGGCGGCCTGTGGGCGACGCGCGCGCTCGCAAGCGCGCCGGTGCGCATCACCCTGGTCGATCGCACCAACCACCACCTGTTCCAGCCGCTGCTGTACCAGGTCGCGACCGCGGGTTTATCGGCGCCCGATATCGCCGCGCCGCTGCGGCATATCCTGCATCGCCAGCGCAACGTGACCGTGCTGCTCGGCGAAGCGTCCGGGATCGATCTCGCCGCGAAGCGGGTGACACTCGACCATGGCAGCCTCGACTATGACTATCTCGTCGTCGCGACCGGTGCGACGCACGCGTATTTCGGCCACGACGACTGGGCCGCGCATGCGCCGGGCCTGAAAACGCTCGATGACGCGCTCGCCATCCGGCGCCGCATCCTGACCGCATTCGAGGCCGCGGAGCGAGAGGACGACTCGGCCGCCCGCGCGGCGTGGATGAATTTCGTCGTGATCGGTGGTGGCCCTACAGGCGTCGAACTCGCGGGCACGCTCGCCGAAATCGCGCGCCACACTTTGCCACGCGAATTTCGCCGCTACGATCCGCGCAGCGCGCAGATCCATTTGCTCGAAGCCGGCCCGCGCGTGCTCGCCGCGATGCCCGAATCGTTGTCGCAAAGCGCGCGAACGCAACTCGAACGACTCGGCGTCAATGTGCGCACCGGGCAGGCGGTGACGGCGATCGATGCCGATGGTGTGACGCTTGGAACAACACGCATCGAAAGTCGTAGTGTCCTGTGGGCGGCCGGCGTCGCCGCATCGCCGCTGGGACGCCAGCTCGGCGTCGCGCTTGATCGCGCGGGGCGCGTCGAAGTGCAGCCCGACCTGTCGATCGAAGGACACCCGGAAGTGTGCGTGATCGGCGATCTCGCACATGTCGTGCAATCGAACGGGCAACCGGTACCCGGCATCGCACCCGCAGCCAAGCAGATGGGCACGCACGTCGCCACGGTGATTCGTGCACGTCTGCGCGGTCAACCTGCAAAGCCTTTCCGTTATCGCGATTACGGCAACCTCGCAACGATCGGCCGCATGGCCGCAGTCGTGGACTTGGGCCGATTGAAATTCTCCGGCCTGCTCGCGTGGTGGTTCTGGCTGGCCGCGCACATCTTCTTCCTGATCGGCTTCCGCAACCGCATCGTGGTGATGCTCGACTGGGCGTGGTCGTACTGGAGCTACCAGCGCAATGCACGCATTATCGTCGGATGCGAACAGCCTGCATCGAAATCTTCCGATGACTCCAGGATCGGCTCGGAATAGAAAACGGACCAGGCGTATCAATGCCGATCGGATAATCCGAGTCGTTCCACGATCGCGCGACGCAACACCGTCGTATCGCCTTCGGGGACGCAGTCCCATTGCGGCGACAGCGGCAATCCGCAAGCCGCGGTCGCGATGACCGGGATGCCGCGTGCGATCGCGGCGAGGAGGCTGCGCGGTTGGTGTTCGATCCATGCCGGGAGCACGACGAGATCAGCGCGAGCCATGCCTGCGGCAATCGATGCGACGCGTTCGACCGCCACATCGCCCCAGACCGTATCCGCCTCGGCCGCGCCCGGCGGGGTGAGCACGCGCACAGGCAGGCCTTGCAGCGCGGCGACGAATTCCAGCACGCCTTTTCGCGCGAGTGCCGACGCGGGGAACAGGATCGCAGGTGCGCCATCGCCTCGTGCAATCCGCGCATCCGGAAGCCTCGCTGCGATCCAATCCAATGGCGCTGCGCGGGAACCGGCAAGCGCGAGAACCTGCGCATGCGGACTGATCCAGCGCACGGCGTGCGCCAGTGCCTCGCGCTCGGCTTGCAGCAGTTCGGTCGGTGCACGAAAGTCGCGTAGCGTCTTGCAATCGCTGTGCATCGCCGCGGCGATATCAATCCGCTGTTGGATCGCGTCCATCGGCAACGCATTCATCATCACGTCGAAGCGCCGACCGGCGAGTTCGCCGTCGCGCCACAAATATGGCAGCAAGCCCTGCTCGACCACCAGATGCAGATCGTCGGGCCGCAAGTCTCGCGCAAGCGCACGTGCAGCGACTTGCAGGCCATCGGCACGCGCCTTCGGCAGCGGTTGTTTGCGCCACAAGGCCCAACGCGTGCGCAGTGCCGCGTGCCATCGCGAGAATGTTGCGAGGTGGAACCGATCGCCTTGCGAACTCATATCGACGACACGATCGTGATCACCTCGTTCGCGCTCGAGCAGCGCGAGAAACTCCGGCCATGGTTCAAAAAACAACCATGTGCGATGCCGATTCAACGTTTGCGATCCGACGTGCCGATGGCAGTCCTGCTCGCCGCAACTGCTGCAATCGCCGAGCGTATCGGTTGTGCGTGTTCGCAGCGCGATCGGGCGCATGTCGACGGATGTCGCGTTGTTGCCGCGAATCCTTACATGCAGCCGTTCGGAATCTAGCTCGACTTCCAGCCGCCACGCGAACGGCGCGCGTAGGCGCAGGTCGAGGTAGTTCCAGAACACCGTCGCATCGCGATCGAATTCGGCAAGCGAGCCTGGCAAAACGCGCGAATGGCGATGGCGTTCGACGACTTCCAAGCCAGCACGCACGGCGATGTCATAAATCGCGTTCGAGAGCTGGCACAGGCCGCCGCCGATCGCGGGAATCACGCAGCCTTCGCGCAGCTCGCGGCCGCGCACGAATCCGCGCGCAGCGCTCGCGCGACCGAGCTGTTTCCAGAAACTGAAAATCGCGCCGGCCGGAATTTCGAGTCCGCGCATCCGTTTCGCGGCGAGTCGCAGGTTATGGATCTTGCCGGCGACCAGCCTGAGGTCGGACTCGTCCTGCGGCCACAGCGAGCCTTCGAATTCGGCCAGTACGGGCAGTTCGTGCAAGGCCATGCCGCATGTGTGCCGTGACGCGTGTTGTCCGCGCAGACGCTCGGTGAGTGTGCGTCGGATACGATATGCCCACGCCTTGCATTCAAACAGCGTGCCCTGCCAGCGGCTGGGCACGCGTTCGTCGATGGCGGATGGAATGCGCGTGTTCATCGTTGGTCGCGGCCAGCTTAACGGAAACGCCTATTCCGGTTTGGCATCCGTCCGCGCACCGAGAACGAAGCGGCAGGTCCGGCCGCCGCGCACCATGCATTCGGCATGCTTCACTTCGCGGCCGGAGCTCGCGCTGAGGAAGGCGAGATCGAAATGGCAGACTTCCGGATGCCGCGCGGCGAGCGAGTGGAACACGCAGTTGTGCGCTTCGATCTGCGGCTCGCCGTCGTGCTTGATCGCGGCGGCTTCGTAGCCGAGCGCGGTGAGTCGTCCGGCGAGTTGCTTGCCAGCGAGTTCGATGTCGTCCTGGTCCACCGGTTCGGGTTGTTCGTTCGCGAGTTGCGTGCCGAGCGCGCGCAGCATCGCCATCACCTGCTCGCGCCCGAGCGTCGCGTACAACGTCTCGATCAATCCGCCCGCGATCTTGCCGTAGTGGCGCGGGAACAATTCGCGCCCGAGGTCGGTGATCACGAAGATCGCGCCGGGCCGACCACCGGTCGGACGCGGCGCGGCGCGTTCGATCAGGTTCGCCGAACCCAGCGCGGTCAGGTGCTGGCGCACCGCGTTGTGGCTGACGCGCAGCTTGATGCACAAGTCCTCGACGCCGAGTCCTTCCGGGTGCCACAACAATTGCCGAAGCAGCGCCTGCTGCGTCGTGCCGAGCTGTGATGCCGACGCGCGCAGGCGCATGCGGTCAGCCCTTGACCTTGTCCGGGAACTGCTTGGCAATACCGCCCGCGAGCGCGTCGGCGATCACCACCATGTGTGCACGCATCGCGTCCCAGGTCTTGGCTTCGCCAGCTTTGTCGCCCGCTTCGATTTCCTGGTCCTGCGCAATGTGGTGCGCGCCGTGCGCGGCCAGCAGCGACAGCAACGTCGCCTGCGGCAGGTTCGGATTGGCGCCGGAGAGGAAGTCGGCGATGTCCTTCGCATTCGCGTTGAGGTTCTGTATCGCCTTGTTCTGGCCGGCACTGTCGTGCGCGAACGTGGCGTCGGCATAGGCCTTCACCGCGCCCCAATGACCGGCGAGCAGGGTCATCATCTTGTCGCCTGCGGGCTTGCCGTAGAAGCTGCCGACCGCACCCGCGATCTGCTTGGCGTTGGCGACGACATGATCGGCGGCGATCTTGGATTTCGCGGCATTGTGATCATGCGCCGCGAAGTCGTACATGCGGACGGCTTCGACGTGGCCGAGCCACAACGTGCGCAGCGTCTGCGCAAGTTTCGACGGCGCCGGCGAAGTCGTCATGTCGTGCGTCATCGGCGCGGCAGTCGCAGCAGACGCGATCATCGGTGTTGCCGCAAACGGCAGCGCGATCACGATGGCGAGAACGAGTTGCATGGGGCGGTTCATGGGAATCTCCACAAAATTCGGGTCGCGGATTGCGACATCGGCATTGTGGCTGGCCCTGAGAATATCACAATGTAGGTATGTGTAAAGGCTTTATTAAAGTAGATGCGCGTTGGCGATGCGGCTGCATATCGGCAAAAACGAACGGCTCCGTTTCCGGAGCCGCCGTGAATTCCTGCGTGCGAAGTCAATTTACGCCGCGAACAACGCCTTCATCTTCTTCAGCGCGTTCGCCTCGATCTGACGGATGCGCTCGGCAGACACGCCGTATTCGTCGGCGAGTTCCTGCAACGTGGCCTTGTTCTCGTCATCAAGCCAACGGCGCTTGATGATGTCGCGCGACCGTGCATCGAGTTCGGCGAGGCCATCCTTCAGCAGTTCGAGCTGGTTATCTTCGCTGTCAGCACGCTCGTATGCGAGCGATGGATCATCGCTGGAATCGATCAGGTATGCAGCCGGCGACGGCGGCGCGTGGTCGTCGTCCTCGTCGGCTGGCGCATCGAAACCGATGTCGCGGCCGGACAACCGCGACTCCATCTCCAGCACTTCGCGCTTGGAGACGTTCAGATCCTTGGCGACGGCGGTGACCTCGGCGTCGTTCATCCAGCCCAGGCGCTTCTTCGACTTGCGCAGGTTGAAGAACAGCTTGCGCTGCGCCTTGGTCGTGGCGACCTTGACGATGCGCCAGTTCTTGAGGATGAACTCGTGCATCTCGGCGCGGATCCAGTGCACGGCGAAGGACACCAGCTCGAACTGCTGTAGGATGGCCTCGCCGAACTCGATGCACGGTCGCGCGACATCATCAAGCGCCGTTGGCTTGATGACGAGAACAAGGCC
>JANXZP010000131.1 GCA_025355485.1 Pseudomonadota bacterium | reverse complement strand
AAGGACTTTCTGTGCGTCGGCCGAGCCGGGCTCGAACTCGATGCCGGCGTAGATGTCCTCGGTGTTCTCGCGGAAGATCGTCATGTTGACCTTGCCCGGATCCTTCACCGGCGAAGGCACGCCCTCGAACCAGCGCACCGGGCGCAGGCAGACATAGAGGTCGAGCATCTGCCGCAGCGCGACGTTGAGCGAGCGGATGCCGCCACCGACCGGCGTGGTCAGCGGGCCCTTGATCGATACCAGGTACTCGCGGCAGGCCTCGACCGTGGCGTCCGGCAACCAGTTGCCGGTCGCGTCGAACGCCTTCTCGCCGGCCAGCACTTCCATCCACATCAACTTGCGCGCGCCGCCGTAGGCCTTCGCGACCGCTGCATCGAGCACGCGCACCGATGCGCGCCAGATATCCGGCCCGGTGCCATCGCCTTCGATGAAGGGAATGATCGGATGGGTCGGTACGTTCAAGCTGCGCGGCGACTTGGTGATGCGTTCGCCACCGGCCGGCGGCGTGGGGTTTGCTGCGGTCATGGGCTGCTCCGTGCTGTCGCGCTACGTGGACAAGACGGGCATTGTCGCGGTTTGCGACGGCGGAATGAAGCATTCAGTGCAGAAACATGGCGCGCTCACTCTGACGGAGCGCTAGGTCGCGATGCGAGCGCCTACTGCCGCACGCCGCGTGGATTGTCCGGCATCGGCGTGCCGGGTGTCGCGCGGAACGGGTTGATGTCCAGCCCGCCGCGGCGGGTGTAGCGCGCGTACACGCCCAGTCGCGATGGCGCGCACTCTCGCATCAGGTCGGCGAAGATGCGCTCGACGCACTGTTCATGGAATTCGCGGTGCTCGCGGAACGAGACCAGGTAACGCAGCAGCGCCTCGCGGTCGATGCGCGGGCCGCGATAACGAACCTGCACGCTCGCCCAGTCCGGTTGGCCGGTGACCGGGCAGTTCGACTTGAGCAGATGCGAAACCAGCGCCTCGTCGACGACCACGCCCGGATCGGCGGAAAGAAATTCCGGCCGCGGCGGACCGTAGTGATCGATGTCCAGCGAGAGATCGTCGATCACCGTGCCTTCGAGTTGTTCGAGCGTCGTCAGCTTCGCCGCTGACGCGACCGTGGTCAGCACGGCCGACACCGGAGCGCCTGCCACGACGGACAGGTCGTGCTGCATGCACGCGCGCACCGCCTCGCCGTCGGCGAAGCGCGTCTGCGCGAAACCCTGCAGGTACAACTTGAGGCTCTTGGACTCGATCAGGTAGTACGAATCGGCCGGCACGCGGAATTCCGCCAGCGCGACGCGCGGCTTGCCGTGCGGATCCAGCCAGCCCAGTTCGTAGGCGTTCCAGATGTCCACGCCGATGAAGGGCACATCCGGCCGCAGCCCGGAAGCGTCACGCGCGATCGGAAACAGCAGCGCGGCATCGTAGGCACTCGGGGAGTCGACGCGGTGGCCGAGCGGCAGGTCATGGGGAGTCATGCGACGATTTTACCCTGCACAGGAATCGGATATCGCAATCCGGTCTCCGCGCCGATACTGCGCGCATCCCACCGCGCAGGAAACGCCATGCTGACCTTGTACGACTACCTGCCCTCGCAGAACGCCTGGAAGGTGCGCCAGTTATTGCAACACCTGGAACGGCCTTACCGCACCGAATTCGTCAGCATCTTCGAAGGCGAAGGCCGTATCGAAGCCTATCGGCGCATCAGTCCGACCGGCACGGTTCCCGCGATCCGGCGCGACGATGGGCGCGTGCTGGCCGAGTCGAACGCGATCCTGACTTATCTCGCGGATGGAACGAACTACCTGCCGCAGGACGCGTTTTCGCGCGCGAAAGTGATGCAGTGGTTGTCGTTCGAACAGGAGCGTGTCGAAAGCCAGATCGGCGCGCTGCGTCATTGGACGTTGACCGGAAAGTTGACGCGGCGCTCGGCGGAGATGATTGAAGGCAAGCACGCGGCGTCGCTGAAGTCGCTGGTCCTACTCGATGCGGAGGCGACGCGGTCTTTCATCGCGGGCGACGGCTACACGATCGCCGACATCGCAATCTTCGCCTACGGCAGTCGCGCCGAAGAAGCCGGCCTGTCGTTGCAGCCGTATCCGAATGTCCGCGCGTGGATCGCGCGGGTGGAAGCGCAGCCGGGATTCCTCGCCGAGATGCATCCGTACTCCATCGATCCGCATTCGGTGAAGGAGCTTGGGTAAGCGCGTTCGTGTGTCACTAGGCGCGTGGAGTACCCGTCTGCGCAGGTAGCAGCGCCAGCGGCAACGCCATCAGCGCGGCCAGCACGGTCCAGATCAGGTAACGGAAATCGCAACTGCCGCTTATGATCGCCAGCGGCAGTGCATTGCCGAGCGCCGAGGCGGTCAGCGCCAGCACCGGCAGCGGATTGCGCACTGATCGACGCCGCCATGCGATTGTTGCGGCGATGATCGCAATCACGATGTACCAGATGCCCGCGAACAATGGCGTTGTACGCAGCCATTCCATCGCGCGCAGCCATGGCGCGTGCTGGTCGACGTCCGGCAGGCTGAGCTTGATGAAATTCTGGTCGTAACGGTTCGGCGAGAACGCGAGCCCGTGCGGCGTGTCTTGTTCGTAGCCGAAAAACTGCCAGCGGCTGAATGCGATGCGATGCGCGAGCCAGGCAGGTGTGTGGTGCACGATTGCGCCGGTCCACGCGCTCCACAACGCATCGAGATCGTCCTTCGAATAATCTTGGTAATAGCTGAGCTTGATGTTGCCGGGCAGGAACGTATTCACATTGGTGAGCGGCGAGAAGTCGCGCGCAAGATCGGCCACGGTCGTCGGGCGATTGAACAGCCGCGCGGGGATCAGCATCGTGTGGTCGCGGATCGAGACGCCGGCCAGATCCCACAGCGCGACGGTCGTCCACGCGTGTCGTGGCGTTGCGCCGACCGAGCGCGCGAACAACGACGGCGCGACCAGTAGCGCCGCGCTCAACACTGCTGCGAACATGCAGCCCGCCATGCGCGCGCGCCATGTCGATTGCGCGATGCGCGACCAGCACAACCACAGCGTCAACGGCGCGGCGGCGAAGATCGCGTTGTAGCGCAGGCAGCTGGCGACCGCGAGCCACATCAGTGCGCCGACGAACCACGCACGGGCGCGGCCGCGTCGCCAGTTCACGATGCACGCGCACGCGGCCAGCAATGCCGCTGCCATCGCGCAGTCCTTCCAGACATGGCACATCGTCACGAATGCCGGCGGCCACAGCGCAATCAGCGCGAACACGAGCCAGCGCCACGGCGTGCGCTCGAACAGTCGCCACACCAGCGCCGCGAGTGCGAACCAGTAGCCGAGGGTGATCACGGCGAACATCACGCCAGGATAAGTCCACAGATGTTCGAGCCCGCGCCACGCCAGCGCCATGATCGGCGGATTCGCATCGTCGAGCGGAATGATGCTGCGCGCCTGCGCGAGCTGGGTCGCCGAATCGAAGGTGAAATATCCCGGCCACGCGAGCCACCACATCAGCGCGATGCCGAGCGCCGCTGCCAGCAGCATCTGCATGCGGTCTTTCATGCGCGAATCCCTCATGGACGCCAAGCTTTCATGGACGATGTTCCAGCGCGAGGTAATCGTCGGACTGCATATCGATCAGGCGGCTTTCGGTGCGCGCGAATTCGGCCGCATACCGACGACCACGATACAGCGCGACCGGCGCCGCGGCGGCCGATGCGAGCAGGTTCACGTGGCGGTCGTAGAACTCATCGATCATCAGCACGAAGCGTTTCGCGGCGTCCTCGCTCAACCCGTCGAACACCGGCACGTTCGAGACCAGCACGGTGTGGTACTCGCGGGCGATCTCGATGTAGTCGGCGACCGCGCGCGGGCCTTCGCAGAGCGCGGCGAAATCGAACCATACGATGCCGTCGGCGTGCGCCTTGGCAATGATCGGCCGGTCGTTGATATGCAGCGTATCGGGCAGGCGCGGCAGGCCCATCGCGAATTTCTCGAAACTCGCGCGCAGCCTTTCCTCGCTCGCCGCATCGGCCGGCACGCACCAGGTCGCGGCGTACTTGAGGTGTTGCAGGCGGTAATCGTGCGCGCCATCGAGCCGCAGCACCGTGCAGTTGCGTTCGATCGCCGCGATCGCGGGCAGGAATTGCGCGCGCTGCAAGCCGTCCTTGTACAGATCGCGTGGCGCGATGTTGGAGGTCGCGACCAGAGTCACGCCGCGCGCGAACAACAGTTCCAGCAGGTGACCGAGCAACATCGCGTCGCCGATGTCGCTCACCACGCATTCGTCCAGCACCAGCAGCCGCGCGTCGACCGCAAGATCGCGCGCGACGATGCGCAGCGGGTCGCGAACGCCACGCGTCGCGCGCAGGCGCGCGTGCACATCGGCCATAAAACGGTGGAAATGCAGGCGACGCTTGCGCGCGATCGGCAGCGCTTCGAACAGCAGTTCGGTCAGGAAGGTCTTGCCGCGTCCGACTCCGCCCCAGAGGTACAGGCCGCGTATCGGCTTCGACGGTCGCAGGCGCGCGAACAAGCGGCGCACGAATCCGTCCTCGTTGCCTGCCTGCGCGAGCAACGCGTCGTGGATGCGATCGAGTTCGGCCAGTGCATCCTGCTGCGTGGGATCGGCAAGCCACTCTTCCGACGCAACGCCCGCCGCGTACTGCGCCGATGGTCGGGTTTCCGCTGTCGCCTCAGACATGCAGCGGCGGCGGCAGGTTGCGGCGCACGCCGTTCTTGATCGCGCCGCGCAAATCCATCAGGCGGCGGTGGAAGAAATGTCCGGTGTCGGGCATCTTCACCAGGGTCGGGTTCGCATCGAGTTTGCCCAACCAGTCGTACACCGCCTGCGGCACGACGATGTCGTCGGCCTCGCCCTGGATCACCAGCCACGGGCAGGCCGGCGGCAGCACGGCGGAAAAATCCCAGCGACCGGCCGGCGGTGCGATCGAGATCACCTGCGCGACCCGCAGGTCGCGTGCGGCTAGCAGTGCGATCCACGCGCCGAACGAGAATCCGGCCAGCCACAACGCTTGTTCGGGTCGCGCCTGTTGCGCCCACTGCGCGATGGCGAGCAGATCCAGCGTCTCGCCGCGCCCGTTGTCGTAGGTGCCTTCGGACGTGCCAACGCCGCGAAAGTTGAAGCGCAGCGTGGTCAGGCCGAGCTCGCGCAGCGCGCGCCCAGCCATCGTGACCACCTTGTTGTGCATCGTTCCGCCTTCGAGCGGATGCGGATGGCAGACGATCGCGTAGCCCGCGCGTGCATCGGCGACTTCTGGAAAATCGACCGACACCTCCAGCGCGCCGACCGGACCGGGCAGCAGGAAGCTGCTGGTGGTTTCGGGGAACGGGATCGTGGGCTGAGCCATGGGCGGACGATCATCGGCGACGCGGAGCGCGCAGCGCGATCATACCGGAGCGTGGCGAAAGGGTTATGCCTACAGCTCCCGCCAAACGGCCGTGATATCCGTCTTGGTCAGGTCGATTTCGAGTGGGTAGGAAAAGAGCGATTTGCCGTCTCTTTCGGCATCCAGTTTGATCGAGCCTTCGTCCGATACGGATCGACGAAACGTGTGGTGCGCCCACACGTCGGCGATGTCTTTTGCGTAGGCCGGCGGAAGGTGTCTGGCTGTCACCGCGATGAGCCTTGGCAGGGTTTTCGCAAGTGGCAGGGGCTGGCCGCGCGCGAACTTCAATCGGACGCTGGTTCCGTAATCCATACAACCGCCCTGGCCGACGGTGAGGGTCGAGCCATCCCGCAAGTGCCAGGTAACGGACTGACCGTTCTGGTCGATCACGGCTCCTGGATGGCGTGCGGCGAGCTTGGCCAACTGGTGTGCCTGATGCGATTGATCGAAGGTGCATCCACTCTCACTGGTCGCCAGAGTCGCGGCCGGGAAGAGGGACGCCAGCATCAGGCACGCGCCAACAAATAGGGACTTCATCGTTTCGACAGGGTAGCACTGCCGAACGCGGGCACAAGCAGGCTTACTTCAGCTGGCCGACCATCCACTTCACGGTCGCTTCGACCTGGGCGTCGGTCAGCGCCGGGTTGCCACCCTTGGCCGGCATCTGATTTCCGTCGGGGCCCTTGTAGCCATTGATCGCATGCTGCACCAGAGTCGGGACGCCGGCGGACATGCGCGTAGCCCAGGCGGATTTTTCCAATTTGGGCGCGCCACTGACGCCATTGGTATGGCAGCCGGTGCACAGGTTTCCGAAGATCACCGAGCCGTCCAGCGAGCCGCCGTAAGCGACCTGCGAAGCGGCTGCTTTCTTCGCGAATTCAGCCGCAGCGGCCATCGCCGCCGCGCCGGTGGAGCCGGCGTAGACCGAACCGAGCGGCGCGATGCGCTCGGCGATCTTGGCTTCCCTGGCCGGATTGGCCTCGATCGGCAACCGGGTGTGCATGTAACCGGCGAACGCGAGCAGCACCACCGTCACGAAGACGAGGAAGCCGATCACCATCGAGAAATGCTTGAGGAAGACGAGGTCGTGATTGCGCAGCACGGCGGCACCTGGGAGACGGGCTTGGTCGGAATCGGGGTTGAATCCGTGCGCAAGTATAACGGCAGGGCCGCGCCCGGCACAGCCATGAGGTGGCGGGAGACGGGAGACGGGGATCAAGAGCAGGGTGGCGCGCAGGGAAACTTAAGACCCGGTCGGCTAACGTGCCGGCCATTCCTACAGTTACAGGCAATCATCATGTCCGACTGGATCATCCTTTGCGACTTCGACGGCACCATCAGCGTCGAGGACGTCACCGACTCGCTGCTCGAACGCCACGCGCATCCGGACTGGATGATCTTGGAAGAACGCTGGAAATCCGGCGCGATCGGTTCACACGATTGCATGGCCGGCCAGATCGGCCTGATCGACGCCGATCGTCGCCAGCTCGATGCGCTGTTCGCCTCGATGCGCATTGATCGCATGTTTCCGGCCTTCATCGAAGCTGCACTGGCCGCGCGCATCCCGGTGCGGATCGTCAGCGACGGGCTGGACCTGGCGATCGAGAGCATCCTCGCCCGCCACCAGCTCGAA
>JANXZP010000127.1 GCA_025355485.1 Pseudomonadota bacterium | reverse complement strand
CGCGGGTCCGACCACGAAACCGATGCCGAACGCCGCGCCCATCATGCCGAACGCGCCGGCGCGTTTTTCCGGAGGCGTCACGTCGGCGATGTACGCATTCGCGGTGGAGAAACTCGCCGATGTGATGCCCGAGACGATGCGGCCGATGAACAGCAGCGGCAGCGTGTTGACGAACGCCATCAGGATGAAGTCCAGCCCGAGGCCGAGGTTCGACAGCAGGATCACCGGCCGGCGCCCGAAATGATCCGAGAGCGCGCCCTGCACCGGCGAGAACACGAACTGCATGATCGCGAACACCGTACCGAACCATCCGACCCAGTGCGCTGCGAGTACGAAACTGCCGCCAGCCATCGACTTGATCAGGTGCGGCAGCACCGGAATGATGATTCCGAACGACAGGATGTCGATCATCACCGTGATGAATACGAACGCGACCGCGGCACGGCGCACGCGTACGCCGGTCGGCGTTCCGGTCTGATCCGATCCCTGCGCGGCTGGCGGCATCGGCAGCTCGGGCTGCGATGCGGGCGGATCCACTGGGGAGTCTGTGCCTGACGTTTGGGACACGACGAATACCGATGCGCGAGCGCGTCAGTCTAACGCAGCGCTGCGTCGTTCAATCGCTGCGTGTCAGCGCCCGGGGCCGACATCGATGAATTGCAGGAACTCGGCGCGGGTGCGAGCGTCATCGCGGAAGCTGCCGAGCATCTTGGAGGTGATCATGCTCACGCCGCGCTTGTGGATGCCGCGCGTGGTCATGCATTCGTGCGCGCCTTCGATCACCACGCCGACGCCGCGCGGCGCCAGCACATGCTGGATGCAGCCGGCGATCTGCGAGGTTATTTTTTCCTGCACCTGGAAACGACGCGCATAGGTTTCTACCACCCTCGCCAGCTTGCTGATGCCGACGACTTTCCCGTCCGGCAGATAACCCACGTGCGCCTTGCCGATGATCGGCGCCATGTGGTGTTCGCAATGGCTTTCGAACTCGATGTCGCGCAACACGATCATCTCGTCGTAGCCGGCGACTTCCTTGAAGGTGCGCGCGAGGTAGTCGGCGGGATCCTCCTCGTAACCGGAGAACCAGTCGCGATACGCCTTGACCACGCGACGCGGGGTGTCGAGCAGTCCTTCGCGGTCGGGATTCTCGCCGGCCCAGCGCAGCAATACGCGCACCGCACCTTCGGCTTCCTCGCGACTGACTTCGGGGCCTTTGTAAGCCTCTGCGCCGCCGCATTTGGGTTCGTCGGTCATGGCTCTCTCCGGATATGCGCTGATGCTAGCGCGAAGCGGCGCCCGCGGGCAGCGGCCATGTCGAAACAAAGCGTTCCGCCAGCCCGGAATCGCGCTGGCCGCGGCGCTCGATCGCGATGCGCAGCACGTCCTCGCGCGCCCACAGGTCCAGTGCGCTGCGGCAACGGGTGATGCCGGTGTACAGCAGTTCGCGGCCGAGTACGCGGGCGTCACTGTCGGGCAACGCCAGCAGCACGCGGTCGAATTCCGATCCTTGCGCCTTGTGCACGGTCAGCGCCCACGCCGATGCGTGCGCCGGCAACTGGCTCGGCGTCCATGCGCGCAGGCCATCGCGGGTCTCGAACCACACCGCGACGCCCTCGTCGCGCGGCGCGCGGAACACCACCCCGGTATCGCCGTTGAACAGGCCCTGGCGATAACTGTTTTCGGTGACGATCAGCAGGCGGCCGTGGAAAAACGCATCGCCCGCTCCCGGCTGCAATGCATTCGCAATCATCGCATTGATGGTTTCGTTGCCGGATGGGCCCTGCCTCAATGCGGTAAGGATGCGCAGCTTGCGCGCGCGCTGCAGCGCTTCGGCGGGATCGGCGGCATCCATGATCGCGCGGAACGCGGGTAGCGCATGACGCTGCAGCCACGCGGGTAGCGCGCGTTCGCCATCGACGTGCCAGTGCACGCCCGCATGCCGCTGCGCGCGCAATCCCGCGATCGCCGCATCGGCATCGCCTGCGCGCACCGCAGCCGCGAACGGTGTGAGATCCAGGCCAGCGTCCTGCCGATAGCTGTGCACGAGTTCGATGCGATGGCCCACGAGCACGCTGCGCGTCGATGCATCGCGATCGTCGTGTTCCTCGACGGGCGCACCGATCAGCTTTGATGCCGCGCGCGCGAATTCCGGCACGAACGCAACACCATCGCCCGCCGCATCGCAGAGCGCAGCGAGCACATCGCCGGCTTCGACCGACGCGAGCTGGTCGCGATCGCCGAGCAGCAGCAGGCTTGCATCGGACGCGACTGCTTCGACCAGTTTGCACATCAGCGGCAGGTCGACCATCGATGCTTCGTCGATCACCACCACGTCGGCGGGCAACGGGTTGTCGGCGCCATGGCGGAAATTCACGCTGCGCGGCCGCCAGCCGAGCAGCCGATGCAGGGTTTGCGCCGGAATCCGCAAGGCCTGCGCGAGAACCGCATCGATGCGGCCGTTCGCGTGCAGCCGACCGAGGCTCTCGCTCAATGCCTCGGACAATCGCGCGGCGGCCTTACCGGTGGGCGCGGCCAGCACGATGCGCAGCGGTGCAGGCGCCTGTTCGTGCAACAGCACCAGCAGCGCGGCGACGGTGCTGGTCTTGCCGGTGCCGGGGCCGCCGGTGATCAGGGTGAGTTTCGACGACAGCGCGAGTACCGCGGCGAGTGCCTGACGCGGATCGGCGTCGGCGAACAACTCCGCCAAACGATGATGCAATCGCGCGTTGTCGTTTGCGATCATCGGGAGCATCGCGCGTTGCCGCAGCGCGTTCGACAAACGCACTTCGTAATTCCAGTAACGGCGCAGATACAGCCGTCCACGTTCGAGCACCAGCGGCACGCCGACGCAGGATGCGCCGGCATCCGCATCGCCAACCCAACGAGACGCGCGTAGCTGCGCCAGCCATGACTCGGTGTCGGGCAGATCATGCATCGCATGCTGCGGCGCGATCGCGTCGAGCATCGCCGTGATCGCTTCGATGCGCAGGCCGCTG
>JANXZP010000112.1 GCA_025355485.1 Pseudomonadota bacterium | reverse complement strand
CCGGTCAGCGCGCCGCGCGCAAACGGCATCGTGATCGACTGGATCGAGGACGTACAGGGTGCCGGCCTCTCTGTCCGCAATCCGAACAAACCAGCGACCGGAGGGAGTGCACAGCCGAGCGCAGCGAGTACGCAGCCCACGGTGAAATCGATCTCGGTGCAGGAGCTGCACGACCGCATCATCACCGGCACGATCGACGTGATCGACGTGCGCCCCGCATCCGCGCGCGCGATCGCACCGTTCCCGCAATCTCATGACGTGCTCGACGACGCCAGCCGCGAGCGCATCGAAGGCCTGCCGAAGGACGTGCCGCTCGCCTTCATCTGCCACCACGGCAACTCCAGCCGCCGCGCAGCCGAACACTTCCGCAGCCTCGGCTTCCACGACATCTACAACGTCGAGGGCGGCATCGATGCGTGGGCGAAGGAAATCGATCCGAAGGTGCCGCTGTACTGATCGCGCTTTACTGATACCTTTCTGCCCGCGAATCCGCCCGAAGCGCATGACCGCGCATCGGTGCATCTCGGCGTATTTCAGGTAATTCGCGTAGCCCAATTCGCTACACAACGCGACAGTGCGTTGCTGATCGGCGACATCGCGCGAACGCATCGTCATTCGCGAACCAGCGCGCAGCGCCGGCATCGCGCCAGGATTCCGCGACGTCATGGATCGTCTGTCCGCCGTTGGCGAACGACTGCTTGGCGGTGTTCGCATGCCGAGATGGACGCTGGTGAGCCACGTGCAACCTTTTTTCAATTCAAGGTGTCTCTCGCCCGAACGCATCAACCGACTGCCCAGGGAGCGCCACCGATGAATGATCGTATCCAGATCGCAATGTCCGTCATCCGCAAGTCCTTTTTCCCCTCGCTATCCGCACTCACGGTTGCCCTCTGTGCTTCCACGGCAATCGCGGCGCCCACGTCCGCGACCTTGCCCGACACGCCGATGGGCAAGCTCGGCGGCGAACTGATCCAGCATGTGAATACGGACAAACCCGCACAGATCGAGGCGTGGGTGTCGACGATCCTTTCCTCGGCGATGGCTCAGGACGACAAAGCGAATTTCGCAAAAACCGTGGCTTCAGCAGTTCGCGATAGCGGCGGCGTGGATCTGGTCGACGTGCGAAACCAGCACGGCATGCTGTTCATGGCGGTGAAGGGACATCGCGCCGGGCAGCTTGCATTGTTCGTCCTGGGCGCTGATCCGTCGCAGCCCGCGAAGCTTGCACAGGCCGATCTAGTTCCGATGGATGACCCCGCGCTCTATGCGGCGTGGCCGAATGCTGCGGTATCGCACGTGGAGATGATGCGCCTGATACGCAATGCGCTCGACCGGATCGTGCGCACGAATGATTTCGCCGGTTGCCTGACGGTGTTCGATGGCAGCCAGACGATGTTCGATGAATGTCGCGGCATGGCCGAACGCGGTTTAGGCGCGACGATCGACCAGCAGACGAAATTCCACATCGGATCGATGGACAAGATGTTCACCGCCGTGGCCATCGCCCAACTCGTGGAGGCCGGCAAGCTGTCGTGGGATTCCACCCTTGCACAGTTGGTGCCCGAATATCCCGATCATGCAACGGCGCAGAAGATCACGGTGTGGCAACTCCTGCACCACACGGCGGGCCTCGGAGATTTCTTCGTTCCGGAGTTTTTCCAGAACCGGGAGAAGTTCGTCAATGCGGCCGACTATCTCGACCTTATTGCCCGCCAGCCCAAGGCCAGCGAACCCGGCAAGGATTGGAACTACAGCAATGCCGGTTATGTCCTGCTCGGCCGCATCATCGAAAACGTTTCCCACGAAAATTATTTCGACTACATCCAGCGCCACGTCTTCGCGCCCGCAAGCATGGCATCCAGCGGATTCGACAGCCTGGAAGACATCACGCCGAAACTGGCAGTGGGCTACTTCCGCGAAGGACCGTTTTCGACCGACTGGAAAGCGAACTGGATGAGCTTGCCCTTCAAGGGCAGTCCGGCGGGCGGCGGCTATTCCACCAACGCCGATCTGATCCGCTTCGCCATGGCCCTGCACGATGGCAAGTTGGTCAAGGACGAGACCCTGACAAAAATGTTCGACGGCGAAGTGCCTGCAGGTCCCGGAGGCTATGCGGCCGGATTCGGCGATCGCCTGTCGCATGATCGCCATATCCGCGGGCATGCTGGCGGCGCCCCGGGCATGGACGCGGATCTGGCGATGGTCTGGGAGACCAAGGCCGCCGTGGCCGTGACCAGCAACGAGGGTGATTCGCAGACGGCGATGATGCTCGCCGAGCAAATCGCCGACCTGCTCGCCGCCGAGGGCGCCAAGCATTGAGGACTCGACGCATGGCCATGCCATCGCCCCCTTGCAAGGTGAACGTCGTTTTATTTACCGCAGTCGCCCGCATTGCCGTGCGGGCGCGCTGTGGTTAGAGTCGCGCAATGCGGCACGATAGTCGCGGCCGCCATCGACGCACGGGAAACTTATGCCACGCTACTACATCACCCTGCCCGATCCGACCAAGGCGCGCGGCAGCGATCCGTCGCTCGCGTTCACCGCGCACGGCGCGGACGGTTTCGCCGAACAGTTGCAGACTGCGCTGACCGGAACCGGATTGTTCGAGCGCTGGCGCGCGAAACAGGAAGATCCCGATGACGTGAACGACGCGATGGCCGCGACCGACCCGTCGGCGAAAGTGAAGGGCACGCAGCACGACCTGAAAATCGACCTGGTTGTGGATACGGTCCTGCCAGGCGAAGTCCTGCGCCAGCGCCTGCGCCTGCTCGCGGGCAGCGGCTGGCAACTCCGCGATGTGACTTGAGCGCGCGCAATCTCGATCAGTAGTGGATCACCGTCCGGATCGACTTTCCTTCGTGCATCAGGTCGAACGCTTCGTTGATGCGTTCCAGCGGCAGGTTGTGGGTGATGAAGGGATCGAGCGCGATTTCGCCGCGCATCGCCTGTTCGACCATGCCCGGCAACTGCGTGCGGCCGCGCACGCCGCCGAACGCCGAGCCGCGCCAG